>JADGCN010000219.1 GCA_015228975.1 Magnetococcales bacterium | reverse complement strand
TGCCCTGGATGTTGGGCGAGGGGTGCCGTTTTGGGAATGCAGTTGCCGACCTGGTTTCCCGATGGAATTATGTCTCTTGGACCCTTCATCATTCAATTCCTTTCCGATTTTTTCGATAGGAGCCAAGCACGCCAAACTGCATGTTGGATGGTATCACTATCGAGACCAACCTTGGCCAGCATTTCATCCTGAGAACCATAACCATCGCTGAAATGATCGGGCGTCCCCAGACGCAGGAGTCTTGGTATAGGTCTATGTCCCCGTTCCATCACCAGTTCTGCAACAGCCCCAGCCAAGCCGCCAAGGGGGGAATGTTCCTCCAGGGTGACCAACAATGAGGTTGAAGCCGCCAATTTGAGCAGGGCCTCCTCATCCAATGGTTTGATGGTATGAACATTGAGTACGGCACATTCTACACCCTGCCGGGACAGATTTTCCGCTACGACCAACGCCCGGTGAACCATGATCCCGGTTGCGATAAGCCCCACATCCGCCCCTTCCCGCAACACTATCGCCTGGCCAATTTTGCACACGTCCCCCTCTCGGGAAACAATGGGTGCCTTGCCCTTGGCCATGCGCAGATAGACCGGACCCGGCCAATGCCGGGTTTGTTGTGTCAATCGCCGTGCCTCATGAATATCTGCCGGAACAATCACGGTCATGTTCGGCAGTGCCCTTAAAATCGCAATGTCATCCAAAATCGTATGGGTGGGACCCAAGGGTGAAAAAATAAAGCCAGCACCGTTGCCGATCAACCGGACCGGCAGGTTGCCCAGGCAAACCTGAACAGCCAATTGTTCATAGGCGCGACGTACTAAAAAAGCAGCGATGGTATTCACATAGGGAACCAGCCCCTCCAGTGCCATGCCGGCAGCCATTCCCACAGCGTTTTGTTCCATGATCCCTTCCATGAAAAACCGCTCCGGGAACTCTTCTTTGAACTCCATCATGGCTCCAGGTCTTAAATCCGATCCCACGAACACAACATTCGGATCTTCCCTGGCCAATTCACAGACAACGCTAAGACATGTCTTTTGCATCAGGATTCCTCTAACGCTTTTTCCATCATGGCAATCATTTCCGGGCCAATGTTGGTTTTGTGATGCCAACTGGCCACGTTTTCTGCAAAGGGGAACCCTTTGCCCTTGATGGTATGAGCGATAACCATCGTTGGTTTTCCGGGCGTTGTCGGCAGAGGAACGAGTACATTTTTCAACGCTTCAACGTCATGGCCATTCACCTCATGAACCTGCCACCCAAAAGCACGCCATTTATCGGCAAGCGGTTCCAAATTTTGAACTTCAACACTGGAACCCCAAGACTGGAATTTATTGTAATCCAATACGGCGATCATGCTGTCCAGTCGGTACTTGGCGGCACACATGGCCGCTTCCCAAACGGATCCCTCATTAATCTCGCCATCACCAAGAATTACCACCACCCGATAATTTTTTTTCTGCACCCGGGCCGCCAACGCCATCCCCACACCCACCGACAGTCCATGGCCGAGAGATCCTGTCGAAGCCTCCACGCCCGGGACTTTTCCCCGTTCGGGCAGACCGCCAAGAACCCCTTCCAGCGAACAAAATCTGTCCAATTCCGTCAAAGGGAAAAACCCCTTGTCCGCCAAGATGGCATAGAGTGCCAGACAACCGTGGCCCTTGCTCAATATGCAACGGTCCCGGTCTGGCCAGAGCGGTTCCAAGGGACGATAATGGATGGCATGATCATAAAGTACACGAACAATTTCGATGAGTGACAGGGCGGAACCGGGATGTCCACGTCCTGCGCCACCCAAAGCGCGGATGACCAATCGCCGCAGATAGCATGATCGTTTATCCAAAGCAGGTGTGGTCAACGAGTGTTCTGGTTTCATGGAAAGCCATTCGGATCAAGCATGGATAGGGAAGGAATCCGCCACTGCGATCTTGATGGGACGAGCGTTCCTTACGTACAGTATGGATGCACTAATTATGCCGATTGCAAGAAGTTTTAGGGGTGTCGTTACGATAAGAAGGCAACGGTATTCATAAAATTGGGGCGATATATCGTCAGGCCAGGATTTTCCAATCATTGACCTGAAGTTGGTTTAAAAGGATCTGGGCCTTTTGCAACTGTTGTTTCTGTGCTTTGGTACGATCACGGTTATCGTCGGCAAAGCATCGTTGGTTCCATCCTTCAGGAATGAACTCGTTGAGCAAAATCAAGACCCAGGTGAGTCCTATCAGGGGGAAAAGAGCTTCTGTGCGCAACGGAAAGTGCGGATCATCTTTGAATATTTGTATCACGCCATCAAGAAACTGTTGCCGTCCTTCGGGATAACATTCGGCAAGGTTCATCCCGGGATGCAGAAGAAAATCGGCGGTCAATTTAACCGGATCGTCCCATCCAAAATACTCAAAATCGAGAAAGGTTAAATCACCTCCCGACTTTTTTAAGGTGTTGTGGAATCCGAAGTCCGAGGAACTCAGGGTTCGCCACGACAGGGGGAGTTCGCCGATAAAATCGAGTCCTCCCTTTTGGTAGATTTCGCGGGCGCAGGCCAATCGTTCCTTCAGGGCTGGGGCAAAATATTCCAGGATGAAGTCGGCGAGTTCCCGATGGGACGGCAAAATCGGTAATAACCGGGCATGACGATTGACGACCTGCGCCTCCAGGGCAACGCCACGACAACAGGCGGCAGAAGCCCAAGGGAGTCTTCCCGGTTCGGCCCAACGGCGCAGGCTGTGCAGCACCTCGACCCATTGCAGTGCCTGGTCAATCTCTTTTGTCCCGATGCTGTCCGTCGGTTGGCCATCAATCCATTCCAGCAACGAACAGCCCCTTGTGCGATTCACGGCCAAAAGGCGTGGAATACAACGTAAGCCACGTTCTTCCAGAAAACGCAATGCCAACGCTTCCGTTTCCTGACGGTCGCGCGGATCGTGGCGCGAGGTTCGGTAAAATTTGAGCGCGTATAAACCCGAAGCGGCCTCCAAGCGGAAAAGACGGCTGTTGCCACCAGCCGTGACCCGCTGACACCGTTCCACATGTCCGCCAACCAGTTCTTCGGCAATGGCATGGACGGCGGCCTCATCCATAGGCGCAGAGGAATTCATAGCTTATGGCACTTTTGCCTAAGGAAACAATCAATTGGGAATATGATTATTTTTTCTGACATACTCGAAGCAAAGTCCCCCGGTTTGACCGGGGGACACGTTCAGATTACCCTCTCTCTCATCGACCCAACAAGGCCAGGGCAATCGTCGGTT
>JADGCN010000218.1 GCA_015228975.1 Magnetococcales bacterium | reverse complement strand
CAGCCTCTGCCAGTTTCAGTCAAGAGGGGGCAGAATAGTCGAAGCCCAGTGCCCGATTTGAAGCTTTCGGGGAAAAACGTGGCCCTTTGACCTGCAAAGCAATCCATTTTGAAGCGTTATTCCTTGGAATTGGCCTTGGTACGGGATTACAATGTGGCTGTGTTGGGCCGAAAGGATGCGGCAATCGTCAGTAACCATCTCCCACGACTTGAAGATCTGACACCATGAGCGGGCAGGACACCTCCAACGATACCGACACCATTTCGCGCAGCAGCTCCAAAACCCGGGAACCTTCCCTCTACAAGGTGATCCTTCTCAACGATGATTTCACCCCCATGGATTTCGTCGTGGAACTCATCATGAAGCATTTTCGCAAATCGCTGCAAGAGGCCACCCAGATCATGCTGAACGTTCACTATCAGGGTCAGGGCCTGTGCGGATTGTACCCCCGGGATATCGCCGAAACCAAGGTTTTTGAAGTCAACTCCCATGCCCGCCAAAGCGGTCATCCCCTTAAATGCCTCATGGAACAAAATTAAAGAAAAGTCCATCCATGATCAGCAAACATTTGGAAACCTCCCTGAACAAGGCCATTCGCAGTGCCAAACTGCGACGGCACCAATACGCCACCGTGGAGCATCTCCTGCTGGCCTTGATGGACAATCCCGAGGTCTCCTCCCTCCTCTCACTGTGCGGCTGCGACCTGGGGCAACTGGCCCGGGATTTGGAAGAACATCTGCAATCCCAGATACCCGCGGATGACGAATTCAGCTCCACGGTGGAAATCACCCCCACCGTTGGCTTTCAGCGCGTCATCCAAAGGGCGGTTTACCAGGTTCAGGCGGCTGGCAAGAACATGGTGACCGGGGCCTATGTCCTGGTGGCCATTTTCAGCGAAAAACAATCTCATGCCGTCTATTTCTTGGAGCGGCAGAACATCAACCGCCTGGATGTCCAGACCGCCATGTCGCACAGCTTGCACGACCTGGGCGACGAAGCGCCCCGGCCCACCCCGGGGGAAGCGGGTGACGATGCCAATCCCGCCGGCAAGAACGAACCCCAGGTCACCCCTCTGGAACAATTCACCGTCAACCTGAATCAGGAGGCGTTGGCCCATCGCATCGATCCCTTGATCGGTCGCGCCCCGGAGATTGAACGCACTTTGCAAATCCTGTGTCGGCGGCGCAAGAACAATCCCCTGTTCGTTGGCGAGGCGGGGGTGGGCAAAACCCATCTGGCCGAGGGATTGGCCTTGAAAATCACCCTGGGCGAGGTTCCCGAACCCATCCGGGAAGCCGTTGTCTACTCCCTGGACATGGGCACACTTTTGGCGGGAACCAAATTTCGCGGCGACTTCGAGGCGCGACTCAAAGGGGTGTTCAAGGGCCTCAAGGAAAAACCGGGGGCCATTCTTTTCATCGACGAAATCCATACCGTGGTTGGTGCCGGCTCCACCAGCGGCAGCACCATGGATGCCTCCAACCTGCTCAAACCTTTGCTCGCCTCCGGGGAAATCCGATGCATCGGTTCCACGACCTACGAAGAATACCGAGGTGTCTTTGAAAAGGACCGCGCCCTGGCGCGACGCTTTCAAAAGGTGGATGTCGGCGAACCCTCCCTGACCGAAACCATCGATATCCTCAAGGGCGTCAAGGGGCGCTACGAGGACCATCACGCCATTCACTACTCCAATCCCGCCATTCAGGCGGCGGCGGAATTATCCAAGAAGCACATCCACGACCGGCACCATCCCGATTCCGCCATCGATGTCCTGGATGAAGCCGGGGCGGCGGTACGGCTATGGTCCCCCGGTAAAAGGAAAAAAACCATCACCGTCAAGGATGTGGAAACCGTCATCGCCCGCATGGCCAAAATACCGCCGCGTTCGGTGTCCCACGATGATCGGGAAATCCTCGCCAAACTGGAGGACAACCTGAAACTCTCCCTGTTCGGTCAGGACGAGGCGGTGGGACAAGTCTGCACCGCCATCAAACTGGCCCGTTCCGGCTTGGCCAATCCGGAAAAGCCGGTGGGATGCTTCCTGTTCACCGGACCCACGGGGGTGGGCAAAACCGAACTGGCGCGCCAATTGGCCTTGGAAATGACCGTGGAACTGATTCGCTTCGACATGAGCGAATACATGGAACGCCACACCGTATCGCGTCTCATAGGCGCCCCCCCGGGTTATGTTGGCTTTGAGCAAGCGGGATTGTTGACCGAAGCCGTGACCAAAAATCCCTATGCCGTGTTGCTCCTGGATGAAATTGAAAAGGCCCATCCCGATGTGTTCAATATTTTGTTGCAGGTGATGGACCACGGCAAATTGACCGACAACAATGGGCGTCAAGCCGATTTTCGCAATGTCATCCTCATCATGACCACCAATGCCGGGGCCCACGATCTGCACCGGACCCCATTGGGATTCGTCCATCAGGATCAGGCGGGGGATGAAATGCAGGAGATCAAGCGCCTGTTCTCCCCGGAATTCCGCAATCGCCTGGATGCGATCATCTCCTTTGCGACCCTGGATAAAAAAACCATTTTGCACGTTGTCGATAAATTTTTGTTCACCCTGGAACGCGACCTGGACAAACAACACATTCGCCTGGAAGTGGACGACAAAGGGCGTGACTGGTTGGCGGAACACGGCTATGACAAAAACAATGGTGCCCGTCCGATGGAACGGATCATCAAACAAAAAGTGCGGCAAAAATTGGCGGACGACATCCTGTTCGGCCCTTTGAAAGGGGGTGGCAAGGTGGCGATCACCACCGATGAGCAGGGGGATCTGAAAATTATTACCCGGGATTCTTGAAAGGGGGCTGTGTTATGAAAAAATGGATGACCTTGTTCGTTTTGCTTGCATGTTTCCATGTGACACCGCATGCGTGGGCGATTGGGGCCATCGCCATCGATGATCAAATGGGGGATGATGAACCGGCCTACGGCGTTGCGGTTGGCGAAGATGATAAAGAATCGGCGAAAAAGGCGGCTTTGCGCTATTGCCGTCAAGAGGGTGGGGAGAATTGCCGGTTTATAGTCTGGTTCGAGACCTGTGGCGCGGTGGCCGTGTCGAAAAAATATTATGGCTATGGCTATGGCCGTACCAAAGCCAAAGCGACTGCGGACGCCTTGGAAATGTGCAACTTCAACAATTGCAACATCGTCGCCGCCGAGTGCGAATGAGCGCTTCGTGCGCTTTGTCCAGCGACGTATGGTCAATCCATGCTTGCATCTGGCCGCTTGCGCCAGCGAATAATGGAATCAGACCACTGGATAACTGTGCTGGTTCAGCGAAAATCGGACAAACCGCCTTTTTTGATAAGCTACTTCT
>JADGCN010000217.1 GCA_015228975.1 Magnetococcales bacterium | reverse complement strand
AGGTTCACAAGGATCTGTATTTAATCTGCACCGGGATCGTAGAACAAATCCAGGAAGGGGTCGATCTCATCATCACCTTATCGGCAGGCAGTATCGTAGGCGATATTTCCGCCATGCACGCCATGCCGGCCATTGCCACCTTCCGCACCACCTGTTTTGTGCAATGTTTGTCCATTCCTGGCGATCTGTATATGGAGTTCATCACCCAGAACAATTTGTACGCCAATTTTGAACGCTTTCAGGATTCCTGGAGCTTCCTGCGCACCACTTGGCTGTTTGGCGATCTGGTCAACTTGGTCAACCTGACCCGCATCGCCTTGTCCATGAATCGCGTTCAGATCAAAAGTGGTGATCCCCTTTTCCTGGTACACCCCCAACATTTGTACCTGGTGCAGGAAGGCGAAATGATGCGTCTGTCCAATCAGGGAACAGAAGAACTGTTGACCCCAGGTGATTTTTTTGGCGAGGAACATGTTTTACAAATTCCGTTTACCCTATACACTCTGGAGGTTCGGCAATCGGTGATCATTTGCCAGATCCCGGTCGCCCTGCTCATCGACATTCCCATCGTCCGTTGGAAATTGCTGGAAGTGGCCGAACGGCGCCGCGAACAATCCCTCCCTTAGAAGATTACAGGCATTACGGAAGAATAATCATGCCGCATAGTCGAAGCTTTCGTGCCCCGGTGGTCCTGGTGGATGATGAGGAGGAATTGTTGTTCACCTCCATGGTACTCTTGCGCAACCATGATATCTCCCCGGTCATGACCATTCCCGATAGTCGGGAATTGTTGCAACATTTGGCCATTCATGGAGCCTCGGTCGTAGTCCTGGATCTGATCATGCCCAATATGACCGGTCGGGAACTGCTGCCACAAATTTTACACTCTTTTCCCGCCGTTCCGGTCATCATCATGACGGCAGTCCACGAAATCGATACCGCTGTCGCCTGCATGAAGGAGGGGGCTTTTGACTATCTGGTCAAACCCGTGGATGAAAATCGTTTCATATCCAGCATTCAACGGGCAATGGAGCGTCATAATCTGCAATTGGAAATCGGCCGTTTAAAGCACCATTTGCTGTCTGAAGGGCTGGAACACCATCAAGCCTTTGGTGAGATCATTACTCAAAGCCGTAAAATGACAGCCATTTTTAAATATTTACAGGCGGTAGCCGACTCAGAGGAACCGGTGCTGATCACCGGAGAAACCGGAGTGGGCAAAGAACTCATGGTTGCGGCCGTACATCGTTTGAGCGGTCGCGAAGGCGAATTGGTTGCGGTCAATGTGGCCGGAATTGATGACAACATGTTTGCCGACACCCTATTTGGCCATCGTCGAGGTGCCTTTTCCGGAGCGGAACAGCAGCGCGATGGCATGATTGCCCAGGCGCGGGATGGAACCTTGTTCCTGGACGAAATCGGTGACCTCGGGGCGGCTTCGCAGGTCAAATTGCTCCGCCTGTTGCAGGAAAAGAAATACTACCCCCTGGGCAGCGATCTGCCCATTAAAACCAATGCCCGGGTGATTTGCGCTACCAACCGCAATCTTTCTTCCAGCAGCGAACATCCCGGTTTTCGCGACGATCTCTATTTTCGTCTGGCGGCCCACCATGTGCGCATACCGCCACTCAGGGAACGAAAGGAAGATATCCATTTGTTGGTCAACCATTTTTTGGCCGAAGGCAGCAAAGCCCGTCGGATATCGGTTCCGACGCCTCCCAAGGAACTTTACAAATGGTTGGAATCCTACCACTTTCCTGGAAATGTGCGTGAGCTTAAAGCCATGACCATGGATGCCCTGGCCCACCACGAATCGGGGATGTTGTCATTGGAATTGTTCAAGCGGCAGATTGTCGGCCCGTCCGGGTTGAACCAGCCCGAACCGGGGCACCACGAGGGTGAGGAATCACTGTTTCGCGATCATCCCGATCCGTTGCCTTCCATTCAGTCGGCAACCGATCTGTTGATCCAGGAGGCTTTGCGTCGCACCAGTAACAATCAGGGGATTGCAGCGGCCATTCTGGGCATCACCCGCCAAACCTTGAATCGCAGATTGCAGGCTCGTAAAAAAGGGGATTGACGAACCTTTCCCTCAAACAGGAAGACGCACGGTAAACGTTGACCCCTGGCCCACCGCACTGGCCACGCACACCTCCCCCTGGTGGGCATCCATAATTTTTTTAACAATGCAAAGACCCAAACCCGTACTTTTTTCCTTTCCGGTAGGCCGGGTACTTAATCTTTGGAAAGCGCCAAACAGGCGTTTCTGATCGTCCGCGGATAGCCCTGGTCCCTGGTCCGTCACCGCCATCCATACCTTGCCATCCGCTTGTCCGGTACGCACCCATACATGCGATCCTGGAAGGGAAAATTTAATGGCATTGGCCAACAGGTTATCCACCACCTGAACCAGTCGTGCCCCGTCAAATCGGGTTTCCGGGGTAACTTGCGGTTCGACCAGGATGGTAATCTGTTTTTTTTCAGCGGCAAAACGAAACAAGTCCACTCGGGATTGCACCAGTTGCGCCAGATTTCCAGGTGCCAAATTCATGGTGAATTGCCCACTTTCAATGACCGACACATCCAACAGGTCATCGATCAAAGAACGCATTTGCAGACCAACTTCATGAATTGTTGTCAAGAAACGAAGCTGTTCTTCCTCTTTAAGCTTCATATGGAGCATCATTTCCGACAATCCACAAATGGAAGTCAGGGGATTGCGCAAATCATGGGCCGCCATGCCGAGAAATTTATTTTTCAAGGCGTTCAGTTCCAACAAATGTTTCTTTTGGCGGTTAAACTCCAGATGTGTGCGTACCCGGGTCAACACCACATGGGCGTTGAATGGTTTGCGGATGAAGTCCATCGCCCCCAATTCCAAACCGCGTATTTCTTCCGCAGGGGTTGTAATGCCGGTGATGAAGATGATGGGGATCCCCGCGGTAGCCTTGTCCTCCTTCAATCTGTGGCAGACTTCAAAACCATCCATCCCCGGCATGAGAATGTCCAACAAGATCAGATCGGGCAAGGTATCTGGTCGCAGGGCGCGTAACGCCTGTTCGCCCCCCTTGGCAACCATGATGGAAAATTCCGACTTGAGCAACCCAACCAGAGATTCAATGTTGAATAGTTCGTCGTCTATGATCAAAATTTTATATTTTTGATCCATCGATCCATTCCAACACCAAAAACAGACCTTGGGACGTTGTCCCAACACCCGCTGGGAAGGGGCATCCCCCTTCCCAGACTCATCATTTCACAGGAAACACTTTGAATATCAACACATGCTAAACCGCAACCAACACGGGAAACGTAGCTTTCCAGTGTCATTCCCGCCCCCGATTCAAGCATTCGAGGGCAGGCTTAAGCGGG
>JADGCN010000216.1 GCA_015228975.1 Magnetococcales bacterium | reverse complement strand
CGGTGGCTGTACTGGCCAGTATCATCGAAACTTGTCGGAAACGAGGAGTTGATACTTGGGTCTACTTGGCGCGAGTCATAACTGCGCGCCGCAAAGGAGCAGAACCGGTGCCTATCCCCGACTTTGTCGATGGCACAGTTTTGTTGGCTTCCTCGACGGTTTGATCATCATGTCGGGGAGTTGCGCTGCGCAAAAATCAAGCTGTTGACTGAAGGGGGTCTAAACGGTTACGATAACATGAAAATTTACCTAGCTGATCTGGTTTACGATACAATTCAAACGAATATTGTTGTTCCTTTGAATATTGCATATATCGCCGCCGCATTGAGTCAACGGTTTCCAGAAGACGTTGAAATCAAATTATTCAAATTTCCGTCTTTGCTGGAAAAGGCCATCAAGGAATCACCACCGGATGTTCTTGGGCTCAGCCACTACAGTTGGAACACGCGATTAAACCAGGCATTTATTGAGTTTTGTAAAGATCTGAATCCCGGCACTGTCTGTGTCATGGGTGGGCCAAATATCCGTGTGGATCGGGACGGAGTTTATGAGTTTTTAAAAAAAATTCCACTGCTGGATTATTATATCATGTTTGAAGGTGAGGAGCCGTTTCTGGCTTTAGCCGAGTATCTTCTCTCCGGGAAGAGATGTGTAATTCCAGAAAATTGCGCTACTTTGATTGATGGTCAGCTAGTGCTTGAGTTTGCAGATCTTTCCAAGAGAGAAAAAGAGATTGACTTGCCGAGCCCCTACTTGACGGGTTGGCTGGATGAATTCCTCCGGGACGAAAATCTCATGCCACTGCTTGAAACGAACAGAGGATGTCCGTTTGGTTGTGTTTATTGCGCATGGGGGATTGCTGCTCTTTCCAAGGTGCGTTTGCGCCCCATGCATGTTGTCCTGCAAGAGATTGATTATATCGCTGGGTTTGGTGTAAAGCATCCTGTTTGGGTGTTTTGTGATGCAAACTTTGGCATTCTGCCCAGGGATGTGAAAATTGCGAGGAAGATTCGAGATGTAATGGAGAACAAAGCATTCGGTCCATCTGCTATTCAGTTGTGGGCATCAAAAAATTCAACAGAGAGAAATATTGAGATTACAAACATTGTATCTCCAGAAGGTGCAGGTGGTATTGCTATTCAATCCGCAGACAAGGAAGTATTGATAAAATCAGGGCGTGGAAAAATAAATTTTAATCGACTTGCACAGCAAATAAATAATTTCCGTGAGAATAATCTGGAAGTAATGACCGACATATTGATTGGATTGCCTGGTGAAACGGCAGAGAGCCACCAGAAAACTCTGTGTTCGTCATTCGATATGGGGTTTGGCAAAATCTCCCCGATGAATATACGATTATTGCCCGGCACGGAATATGAGAGTCTCGAATTTAGGAATACTTACCAAGTGAAAACTAAGTTTCGTCCTATATTTGGTTGTTATGGGATAGTCAATGGTAAGTATGTCTTTGAATTGGAGGAATCTATACGTGCTACAAAAGACATGACAGAAACAGAGTTGAATAGATTCAAGGTGATGCATTGGTTAATCTATCTTACATGGAATCTTGGACTATTTAAACCTATCTTGCGCTTTGCTCAAGAGTGTGGCATCAACCCTGCTCAGGCTTTGTCAGAGTTGCAAAACAATCCACCTCCCTTGTTAAAGGAGCTGTTCCTCGATATTGAGCAGAAATCTATGGATGAGTGGTTTGATACGGAAGAGGAGATGATTCACTATTACAATATTCCGGAGAATTTTAACTTGCTAACAAAACACTTTGTTAAGTTGAATTTTTTGTATATCGCCAAGTGCTATGTAAGTAATGCAATGACAGAGGAGATTAGGGGTGCATTACAAGGTATCATCGGTCGAGCTTTTAGAAATGGGACTGAAGATGAGACGATCATGAAGGAAATCTTCAAGGCAAGTACCTTGATTGTCTCTGGCAATATTCTTCAGGGTGTGTTCTCTACCAGAATGTGGGTGCATGGGCGGACGGCGGCATATATTATCGGGTCAAAGAATTGCGCAGATCGAGATATGGTCGAATTGGAAATTAGCAGGCCTCCTGAGTACGTTGATTTTTGCCGACACTATTTAGAGGTTGGTGGAGAACCCAACCTGACAGAGCACACATTGACTCGTTTTCTTGAAGCTGCCGGAGCCATGGATAGGCTCAGGAACCGGGTGCGACTGGTATCCTGAAGGCGTAGAGTCCTGCTCCTGTCAAATGCTGTTCAAATCCGCCGAGTTGGACAGAGAAGATGTTTGCTCGCGTGTAGGTCATGGCTCTTTATGGCATCTGAGGGCATTCCACCAGTCTGGAAGGAGATCATTGGGTGGCTATTGTTGTACAGCGTTTTCTGTTGCAGTTCGTAGCCCGAAAGGCATCCTCAAACATCAGGAAGCGGGATGGACGTTTCACAGAAGTTGGGTCTCCCTGAGTTTCAGAAAGCCAATGTACTGCCTCTGGAATTGAACTACTATGGCGCGGCTAAGCTGGTTGCCGACCAGTTGGGGATAAAAGATCCTCCGGTCAGTTATGTCAGTTGGACCCATGGATGGCGACAGGATCTAGTGCGTGCCGATCAGTTGGTGTGTGATGCCCACATTGGCGTCAACGGATATCCCGATGCAAAGGTCGTCATCCCAGCCGACAAAAGAAGGCCTTACTTGGTTGCCACCAAGGCGATTGAAACCCTGCTAAGAGAGGCTGGATACCCGGATAGTCGGGCTGTCGGCCTGCCTTTTTGCTATGTTGCGCGAGATCCCACAGTCAAGAGGATTCCGGGGTCGCTCCTGGTCATGCCCACACACACGCTGATGCGCACAGACGCGCGAGCAGACGAAGAAGAATATTTGGGATATATCAGGTCCATTTCTCATCATTTTACATGTATTGTCTTCAGTATCAATCTCTCTTGCTTGGCAAACAATCTCTGGCTCGATAATTTGAAAAAATTCGGTTTTGATTATGTGCTTGGAGCCGGGTTGATGGATCAAGCGGCACTCTTTCGCATTAGAAGATTGTTCGATACTTTTGAATACATGACATCCAATGGCATTGGCTCGCATTTTGTGTACGCTGGATTGTGTGGCGTCAAAGTCTCTTTGGCAGGACCATTGGACAGATATCCTTCCGATCTCCACAGAAATGAACCATGCTGGAAAATTCCTGAGGAAAGGGAAAAACTGATCCTCTCTGCCAGCATGTTTCAACATGATTTTATCAAAAAACGGTTTCCGTGGCTCTACCGGGAACCCATTGACGGCGTGCAGTGTGTGAAGTGGGCAAAGGAAGAGATTGGTTATGACAACAAGATCTCTTTTGCGGAACTGGCGCATTTGTTTGGCTGGGTCGATAGCCCAGCCCGGCAACCGGAAAGTTTTATGGACGCCGTGTTTCGTCTGGATACGAACGAGTCGGTTGCCAAATTGGTCCAATGCATCCAGAATACCACTGCCCCCCCCCATGAACTGATC
>JADGCN010000215.1 GCA_015228975.1 Magnetococcales bacterium | reverse complement strand
TCCTGCCTGATTGGTAAAAAACCCTATAGAAACAAGTAGGGATCAAGAACTCTGACCTTAAGGGAACTCGTTCACTTTCGATCTCCTGGCGTAGCATGGTTTCAGAGAAAGCTCGCGCCATCTCTTCACGACAATCCCGGCCCTGAGCTACAACTTCAATGACACCAGAGTTTGCCTCATAAGTCAGTGCAAATTCAAGAACAGGTCGCCAAGACCGACGAGCCAGTTCGCCATCCTCGAATTCCAAAAAACTGTCGGGTAATCCCTCACGATAGACCACAACCTGTTGAAGATGATGTTCCCCATCTTCAAGATCGGGCCGGGTCCGTTTATAAATTTCCACTTTCACCTGACCAGACCGGAAATAACTTCGGATCCGATCTCTAAATTCCTGGTGATGTTCAGCATTATTGCTGATGACCGCATTCTTCGGTCCGACAAATCCATCCCACATTCGGCCTAAACGGTAGTTATCCGCATAGCGGATCTCTTCCGCACGACGAAAAGATCCTGATTCGTAAAGAAAAACCCAGAGCGATCTGGCAAAAGCGTTTTCCAGGGAAGATAGCATCCCCCGATTCATGGCCGTGGACTGCAATGCTTCCTGGCCAAGATCATCGGTCATTTCCACTATGCGTCCTGAATTCGTTACCAAAGCCCCGATAGAGTCATCATCTAAGTAGGCCAACCGTTCCGCCAGTTCTCTTATCCGGGCTCGACCAATGAGGGCGGTTTCCAAAACATCCCCGGTATTCGGCAGTACCGAGACGAGGAGTTTTTCAAGCAATGCCTCAGGTGCGTAACGAATCAGCCGGACAACATTCTGGTCGAGGGGAATAGTTGGAATTTGAGGTTGATTTGAAGATTGTTTGTAGCTCATTTCTACAGTCTGCATAGCTTTCTCCATTGTCAATATTAAACTTTTAGTGAATATGTGACAATCTTTAACCATTAGAAAAAATAAGAAATTTTTCCAAGCTGCTATCAGCAAAAAATCATCTTAGGACCGTTTCAATATTTACCACGGCCATCAATACGGCCATTTCAGTTGTGGAAAGTGGTTCCCCTTCCCGGGTGTGACTGACCTTCCATCAATCTTGGGTGGCATCATTGTCTTGTGGCGTGGCGATTCCCATGCCTTTCGGCTTCCTAATGTGCAGCACTTCATTTTCCACGTTCGGAGTTTGGGACAGCATCGCGATTAGCGAATCCAATTTTTCCAATGTATTGGCTTTACCAAGGCCGGATCATGTGGTACAAAATGTTCTCGGTAGTGAACTTCCGCGAGGATAAGCGTACAGGTGCGCGATGTCAAGTGCGTTTTGTATCTGAATTGTGAACCCAGTTTCGACTCAAGGATCTGTAAATGTCTTTCACATCCATCGGCGATAAGATCAAGGCAATCAGAAAACAGAAAGGTCTGACTCTGGAGCAGTTGGGAGACCTTGCTAATTCCAGTAAATCCTATATTTGGGCTCTTGAGAACAAAAATCCGCCCAGACCTTCGGCGGACAAAATTCAAAAAATTGCTGACGTCCTTGGTGTGACACCGGCTTTTCTTTTAGACCAGGAACTCAACGCCTCTCCCAAGGAGGAAGTATTGGATCAGGCTTTTTTTCGGAAATTCCAAAAAATGGACAAGAATGCCAAACAAGCCATCCGCAGGATGGTGGATAACTGGGACGACGATTGATGGAACTGCCGAACACCCCGAATGGATGGGCTGTCCGCCTGACCAAGATTTTGAACCACTTGGAAGGGGAAAACCGCTTTCCGGTAGACGTGCCTTCCCTGGCGAGGAATGTTTCAGCCCAATTTTTTCCTGAAGAGCCGATCACTTTGGTCAAAGGAAGGGATATTCCAGGTTTCGAGGGAATGCTTTCTCGCGCCCCTGTCGGGAAGACAGGTTGGGGTATTTTCTACAACTCCGGCATCACCTCCGAGGGGCGTATCCGGTTTACCCTGGCTCACGAATTAGGTCACTACCTCCTCCATCGAAATTCGGCCACCGAGGGAATTATTGTCTGTGACAAAAAGAGCGTGACGTTTTCGGACCCAGAACACAAGAACAAGGAGCGAGAGGCCGATCAGTTTGCGACCAACCTCCTTATGCCTTTGGATGATTTCAGACGCCAGATCAATGCTCGCGATTGTCCCACCATTGAACACTTTTCCATGTGTGCAGACCGATATGGTGTGTCTTTGATCGCCGCCATCATCAGGTGGCTGGAGTATACCGAAAGACGTGCGGTTATGGTGGTATCGGTCGATGGATTCATCGACTGGGCGAAATCAAGCCGACCAGCCCTACAGACCAGGGCTTTCTTCAAAACGGTCAATCGGGATCCCATTGAAATTCCGTCCGCTTCCCTGGCTGCAAACCAGAAGGTCTGTGATGATCCCCGGCAAGGAATGAGGTTACCCAAGGGCACTTGGTTTCCCAGTGAAGAAAACATTCACGAGATGGTAGTTGATGCTGATCAGTACGACTTCACCATCTCTCTGCTTCTATTGTCCAACTTCAGTGCTGCCAATATCGAAGATGACCCCGATGACGAGGCTGGTCAGACCCCGATGGCCTTTTGAAAAGAAAACCTGATTATCTTCTTCCTTTCTCTACTCACCAACGCAATTCACCACCATTATAACCTCCGCAGTTCTCGTAGATAGCAGACTTTTTGCGCTGGCATATTTGTTTACTCTCTACCTCTGCAATCCATTGCAACTGTTGGAAATTATAAATTTCCTGGCCTATCATCGGCCAAGTGATCAGGGCAGCCCAACCTATGCCACAAACCAACGAACAATTGCTCGATTCTACCAATTTGGTCCGATGCCATGCAACTCTGCACATTTTGCGAAGAGATGAAAGTGGTTGTTCCCATTGAGGGAAAGGATGGATCGGTCAGATTCATTTGCGAGGAGTGCGCAGCGCATTTCCAGGAGGTTTCCTCAAGCCGGGAATCGTCAACCACCCAGGAGGGTTGCCGCAGACTTTTCACTGGAGAACTCTCCATGTACGACCCAGAAACACCACCAACCCAACCTCTGCCACCCCGTCCCGAGGTCCTGGATGGCACCACCTACAAGATCAAGACGCCGAACTCGGAACACGCATTTTACGTCACGATCAATGACATCCTCATCGACGGCAAGCGGCGTCCGTTTGAGATCTTCATCAATTCCAAGAGCATGGAGAGCCTTGAGTGGATGGTGGCCTTGACCCGGGTACTTTCGGCAACGTTTCGCCGTGAAGAGAATGCCGTTTTTCTGGTTGATGAACTCCTGTCTATTTTTGATGCCAGGGGCGGCTATTTTAAACCCGGTGGCAAGCGCATGCCAAGCATTGTCGCGGAGATCGGCGATTGCCTGGAACGGCACCTTACAAAAACTGGTGTCATCAGTTCTCCTGAGCAAGAAAAGAGACCGGCATGAGCCACAAAAATCCCAACCGCATGACCGCCGAAGAGCGCTTAACAGAAGCCGCCGCCATCGTTGCCAAAGGTATTATCCGCCTGA
>JADGCN010000214.1 GCA_015228975.1 Magnetococcales bacterium | reverse complement strand
ATAACACGCTAACTATTGAAAACATTTGAGTTTTTAGAAACACAAAAGCCACCCGAAAAGGTGGCCTTGGCAAAGAGACAAACTAGCTGAAAATCGATGGTGGAGCAAGTGATACCTAAATCGAAAAATTCTCCGGTTGCTGACAGCAAAAAGCCAGAGAAATTCCGCATCTCATTTGGTAGCCGGTTGCACCAATTCAAAACATAAATATTAGCAAATTCAGTGCACTACCTGCGCATCATCACCGAAGATGTCCTGCAGCGAACGGGCATCCAAAATCCGGTCAGTCCATTCTGCCAGAGCGTCTAAATTGGCGTCAAGAACTTTTTGCTCAACCCAACCGGGGAGCGTCGGGAAGCGGCGACGGAGTTGGCGGAGAAGGACTGATGACTCTCCTTCCTTGCGGCCATCTTTTTTACCATCTTGCCATCCCTGTTGTTTGGCATCCCTATTCCACTGTTCAATATAATCCGCTAACATGTTCGATATCTCCCTCAGTTCTTCCGGTACAACTTGCAAGGGTTCTGATACCTTGACCCGTTCCATGGCTCCAATCAACAACTCACGAAACAACCGCTTCAAAGGCAGAGTATCCGGATGGCTTTTGAACCACTCCACCAGATCCTGACCAGCATCCACCACAGATTGCGTGTCGGTCGGATGCTCCAGACGGAACAGGATCGCTGACAACGAGGGCAGCGATTTCAGCAGGTCCTTTGGAAAGGCCCCTTCGTCCATGACATAATAACGCATGTCAGGTTGAAAATGCCAGAGCGGTGAAGTGTCTGGTAGCCGGATCAGATCACGCAGGCTGGTCGCTGCATACCAACGCGGCTTCCCGTTGAACAAAATAATCGGCAACACTGGTGGCAATCCCTGCTCGGGAGTCAATTTGCGCTCGGCAATCAGCTGCTGGTACAGCAGGCCGGTATAGACACAGACACGCAAGGCCATCCAGACTTCAATGGTGGACTGGAATTCCAGGATCAGCAACAGGTACAGATGACCGCCAGCTCGTAGAGGAATTTCCCACACCACGTCACTTCGGCGGCGTTTTCCCTTGGCAGCAGTGAACTTGGTGTTCAACCGCCGCATCTGCGATAGGTCTAATTCTGCCAGCATTTCTGGGGCAAGAAAACTCGTCAACAGATCGGCAACCATTTCTGGATAGGCGTAGATGTTGTGATAAATGCCGTCGGCATCTTGGTGGCTAGTTGTAGTATCCAAATTCTGCACCGCTGCTCCTGATGTTGCAGTCCCATCCCCCGTCCATTAGATTGTACTCTTCTGGAGAGGTGCCATGCAAGAGCCTTGCACCATTTTAATCACGGGTTCCACGCAGCATGTTACAGAAAAGCGCCCCTTGTTCGATGGCATCGTCAAGGGCAACGTGGGTGTGCGGCAAGTCATCGAACCAGTGGGCTGGCATGTGGCGTTTGCTGCTCTCAAGATAGGTTGTTTTGAGCAACCCCATAGCATAACTGCGAATGTCTAAGGCGTTGTGTCCGAAGGGGCTTTCGCCAGTAAAATGAATCAGGTACCAATACACAAAAAGAAAGTCAAAAGCAACTGGATAGGCCACAAAAACAGGTCTACCCGGAAGTGCTTTGAGCCAGAGCAGGTACTTTTTCATGGTTATATCGGGTGGTTGCGAGTTATGACGGCAAATCGTCCATGCTTCTGGATTGCTCTTCCACCAGGCAGCCGTTTCGGGATGTGGTAGCGCATCTGGGAGTGGGTCCAGATTGGCCGCAAAGGTGGTGAGGAGCGTCTTATCTGCCAAATAGGCAGCGGAGGCAAAACTGAGCATAGAATGGGGGCCCGGGATTGGCCCATCGGTTTCAACATCGGTACTGACGTAGATTTCAACCTGATTACCCATTCTGAAACCTGCGCGAAACCAAGCCGGTTCCTGGGTCTCTGGCACAGTTGACAACGAGCTTTTCTCTTGGTGACTGACCAACCCCAGAAAATGGATTTTTATTGGGTCCTCCTTGGGGAGACTCCTCATAGAGTAGCCTGCCATAATCGGATAGGATACCAGCGAGATAGAGGCTTTTGACGATGATGTCTTCGTCACACATATCGTTGGGCATGACGACATTGGGCTTGGTGAACCATTCAAGATTCTGTCTGATTTCTTCTTGGACCAGATCAACATTACCCATGGCCACTTCGGACAAACAACCATGCCTAGCCAGAATATCACAAATTAATTCCTGTTTTGTTCTGCTGGAAGAAGTGAACTCGTTGATGAGTCGCGCCAATTTTGAATTGGGTATCTCCATACCACTGCCCCAACTCTCACCCGACAAACGACTCACTCTGTTGTCACCAAGATCTGCTTTGCATCCAGCTGATCCCTTGGCTTGAAAGTTTGAGAACAGCCTAGATGTCAATCCGATCACCGCAGTAAGTGCCTGTATAATAGATTTCATCCAGGAATTCCATTGTGATACACGGTCTTTAACGTCTCACCGATACATTTCCTGATTTGTTGAGCAACCGGTAAGAAATTCGGACTCGGTACGCCAGACGCCTCACAAATATACAAATCCCGTCGAACCTCAACCATTACCGTACTGACGCGCACATCCTTTCTAAAATGGGGCATCGGTACCATTGCGCCAGCAAAGGGTGAATTCAGCCTCGTCGTCAATCCAGAATCGTTGAAAGCGCGCAGCAGCGACAACTCCAACGCTTTCGGTGTGTGAAACGCATCTGTGCCGATGCAAATCTCTGGTCGATCACCGCGTTGATCCTCCTCGTAAGGCAAGGGTGCCGAAGGAAAGCTGTGTGCGTCTATCAATAACGCCTGGCCAAATTGATCAAGAGCGCGTTGGGTAGCGACAGCTAGGCGTTCATGATGCGGGTGGTACCAAGTGTTGAGCCATGCACGCCTCATCTCTGTGCTGATCGGGTGCCGTAAGACTGTGCCGTTGGCTGTTTTGAGGTAGACAACCCCCATACCCTTTCTGGCCATTGGCTCACGTTCATCTTCTGCAAATCTTTCGACGTCTACCACCAGACGACTCACGGGTGCGCAAACAATCCGCGATTGCGGAATCCCATGGGTAAATAGATCCAAAGTGTGGTGATCCGTCATTTTGATCAACTCGTCAGCCAACTCTGACTCGCTCAGGGCAAACTGATTCCTGACTTCTTCCGGCACAACGGTAGAATCGTGCGGCACGTGAAAAATCACCCATTGAGGAAGCAACGCCATCCTATCTGCCACGCTAAAACAACCAGATCATTCCCGTCTCTTCGCACCACGTATAACATCACAGATACGCGAGACAGCCTCTGTCGCAGGTGCATGGAACACCTCATTAAAAACCGTTTCGTCAATATACCGGCTCGTACCCAGATTATTCAGGATAGTATACGCTGGCAGGATGGCTGCGATATCCTCCACAGGTATAGCAACTGAAGTTTCACGGTTTTTTAGATTTCAGTTTTGGTCAAAAACAGCAACTGACCCAGCAATAGCAATATAAGGGAATGCTAATATTGCGCGTGATTCACTACATGAATTGTTATTGTTTGTTATGATTATAATATAACATTAGAGACAGTTTTTTAATTAGATATCAAACAATTACACGTGAACAGTGGACCAT
>JADGCN010000213.1 GCA_015228975.1 Magnetococcales bacterium | reverse complement strand
ACAATTTCCATGGTGATCACCTCGCTGTCCGACAAGGCTGGTGCGAAGCCTCTTTGACGAAGGCGGCGCGAGCCAAACAACTTATGCAAAAGATCGTCTATCGCGCAGTACACGGAGATGATAAAATCTTCTGGCGGCATGGTCCGATCCTCCTATCCGGTTGTGTTTGCTCAAACACAGGATAGCAGTTTAGACCCTCTGCCGCATTATCGAAAATTAGTCGAGCATCGCGTCACTCATGCAATCAACCTGCGATATTTGATTCCTCCGTGTCAACCCAACCGATACGATCCATAGTGACTGATATCAAGATCTTCATGGCCGCCAGCCCGGTCTGCATGATGGTCTTGTTTCCCGCCTTCGGTGCCCCGCCCAACCATGCTTCAAGCCCCTGCCCAACACGATCTCCCGAAGTCCCGGTCAAGGTACGCTTTACATCGGCCCAGCCCAGTTACAACAATCTGTTGCCCCGCAGCAAAATCGAATCCATGGCCCCCGGGAGAGAATTCGGTACCCATTCGGTCGGCCTGACCCAATCCAATCTGCATTGGAAGATCGTCACCCGTTTCAGACTCGACACCAGCAGCAACCGCCAGGAATCCTGCATCCTGCTCGCCAGCATCACCCTGGATTACGGTTTCGGTCCCACACCTGTTTTCATCGACCAGCGCTACCAACCGGGGACATGCCCCTACCAGGCCACTCTCAGCCACGAAAACGCCCATGTCGCCATACTCAACCGCGAGGGACAGCTCATGCAACGATCCATTGAACAAAAGCTTCATGCCATTGCCGCCGCTATCCCACCAACACCGACCCGGTCACCGCAATCAACCCAACAACGGTTGCTGACAAAAATCGACCAGGAAACCAGACCCCTCCTCTCCGCGCTCAATACACGTCTCGAAGCCCAGCACGCCCGACTTGACGACCCACGCAACTTAAAAAAAACGCAACAACAATGCCCGCAATGGTAAATGCCATTTATTCCCAATCCGATTTCATGGCATACTCCCATGTTTGGTAGCGTCAAAAATTCGGGGGGGAACGGCCCGTGTCACACCGATTAGAGGGGAAAACCTGGTGAAAAAGTGGCGTAGCCTTGTCGTAGGCCTGATCAGTTTGGCTTTGCTGGTCGTTGCGGCTGGATTCTGGATCCGTTCTCGTGCCGATCTCCAGATTGGCGAACGCTTGGCTAAAAACAATTGCAATGTTTGTCACGATTTGACCCAGTCCAAGAAAAATGAGAAGGGGCCTTACTTGTGGGGCATCCTCAACCGACCAGCAGGGTCCGTGGACTTTCCCTACAGCGGCCCTTTTCTGAACCATGTCCGTGCGAATCCCGTTGTTTGGAGCGAGGACAATCTCGAACGCTTCCTGGCCAATCCGGGATTGTTCATTCCGCAAATCCGCATGGCTCAACATACTGTTGAACACCCGTTTGCCTTTGATGGCATGGACAGTGCAGCGAACCGTCGCGACTTGGTTGCTTGGTTGAAAACCTTGCGTTGAGCGTTTTTCCCTGGTCATCACCTTCAAGCCAAGTTTAAAAAAGCTGGAAACAATCACCTTGAAAACGGCGACCTTCTGCATAGTGTCAGAGAATCCCATACCATGAAAAATTTTTTGCCCCGGTGGCTCTTCCCAGTTGTAAAGCTTCTTGTTGCCGGTACCGTCATGTTTTGGCTCTTTAAAAGTGGCAAGCTGAATTGGGGGCTGATTCTGGAAGGGACGCTGGCCCCCATGGTCATTGCAATCGGCGTCCTGTGCAATATAACATTAGTCTCATCATCCGCAGTTCGCTGGTATCTGCTCCTCAAGGGACAGGGTGTCTCGTTACCATTGCATTTTGCCCATAATTTAACCTATATCACTGTTTTCTTTAATAATTTCATTCCAGGAGGCATTGGGGGCGATGCATTGCGCATCGCCTTCGTGCTGAAACGTTCCGGCTCCCAGAGAGGAAAAACCGTATTGACCATCATCATGGATCGTTTTTTAGGGCTGTATTCCATGCTCTTGATCGCCGGAACATCCTCGATACTGTATTTTGACCAGGTGAAAGCATCTCCTCCTCTCCTCTTGTTGGCCTACTCCACCCTCTCCCTGGTTGGCGCCGCCCCGCCAATAACCATTTTCGTGCTGTGGCTGATGCGCCGTACCCACCACTTGCCCGATTGGATCAAAGGAAACCCTGGAAGCCAATTAAACAAGATATTCCTTTTGGTTGAACAGTTCGCCCATTATTTCCATTCAAGGAAAAAATATGTTTTTGCTGCCATCCTGATTTCTCTGATAGGACAATGTATTGCCGTGGGATCTTTTTTATGGATCGCGTTCAATCTGTCCATCCACTTTCCCGAGCATAATTTTTTCCTGGCAACACCCTGGTCCTGGATCGCCAATATTCTCCCTGTTTCCCCGGGAGGCCTCGGCGTGGGCGAAGCCGCCTTCGACCAGATTTGTCAATGGTTGATGCCGGACCAAATAGCCGCCTCTTTTGGTACCGTCTTTTTGATCAACCGACTTTTTACCATACTGGCCACACTGCCGGGCCTGATGATGTTTTTTCTCCGGGATCGTTTTCTCCCCGACCCGCATCCCGCCCAGCCTTAGTCCTCTAGAAAGGCCAATCTTGTGATCCCCGGGACCCATCATCGTTCATAACTCCATGGCCATGGACGCAAAACCTTTCGACAGATGTTTCCAGATCGCTGCGCAAAACCAGTCCCCCCTATTTCAGGTTTCCCGATTGTTCCCCCAGGCCAAAAGGAGACTTTTCTTAGCGGCCTATGCCGCCATGCGTCTGGTGGATGATCTGGTGGACGAACACGATCAGGATAGTTGGTCGCAAGACCCCAACATGGCGGCACTTCTCCATGGTCGAGTCGAACGTTGGCAAGCCCAGGCATGTGATGCCGCCAAAGGCGAATTTCAAGCGTCAGCAGACGCCTACGAACCTTTGGTATTTACCGCCCTCAATCATACGGTGGGCCGGTCCAACCTTGGGGAGTGGCCTTGGAGAGCCCTGGCCGATGCCATGCGTGCCGACATTGAAAAACGTCCCCTGAGAACCTGGGAGGATTTTTTGACGTACTCTGAGGGAGCGACCGTCGCCCCCGCTGCCGTTTTTGCCTACATACTCGCGTGCCGCTTCCGTGACGGTCGTTATACCACCCCGGAAAGCATCGATTTTTATCGCGAAAAAGTTCGAGATATGGCCATTTTTTGTTATTTGATTCACATTCTTCGTGACTTGGCCCGCGATGTGGCGCGATCCCCGCAATTGGTCACCATCCCCGAGGAAATGCTTCGGGATGCCGGCCTCGATAAAGTTCTCCTGGCACAATGGATTCATTCGGAACCACAACGTATCGCGCCACTCAGACGCCTGTTACTCGATCAGGCCAAGGCGTGCCGTGACCGTGGCATGGATCCCTTGATGCGTGATGTTTCTTTACCTTTTCTGGAGAGACAAATCCTGAAAAAACTTGTCCATCACTATACCAGCCATTGTGACGAAATGCTGGTCCATTTTGCATAGGGTGACAGGGACTTGGCGACGCAAACGCCCTTTAAACAATTTTTATTTTTCAATTAAATGAACAAGTTATATATAATGTTATTTAGTAAATAAATACAATAAATATGCGAATGCAAAGAGCATGGTAGGTGTGGACATTATTTTAAAAGGCTTGTAAAAAATACTCTAGCTTCATTGTAAACCGCAACCAACAGGGGAAACGTAGTTTTCCAGTGTCATTCCCGCGAAAGCGGGAATCCAGAAAGTCAG
>JADGCN010000212.1 GCA_015228975.1 Magnetococcales bacterium | reverse complement strand
ACATGGACCGACCGTGTTCTGGACGTACAATCACTGGAAGATGTTTTTTCGAACAGGGGATGACGGCTGTTTCTGGATGCCCCCATATTAAAACTCCTCGTAACCGGTGTTCTGATTTTCTTGGCCCACAAGGCCACCTTGGCCACCTTGGCCACCTTGTATTGACTCTCTTATCGGGTGGTGGAAATTACTATTACTATTATTATTTATAGATAGCTCGTGTGATGCAACATGGCCAAGGTGGCCAGTCGTTGGTGGGAAGCTCCATTTCCATTTACCAGAAATAGGCTCTTTTTCCGATCGGATGCCCAATGCTGTTTTCGCTCGGCGCAGCGTTCTTTCTGAAACTCCCGCCCCCAAGGCCTCGGCTCTGATCCGTTGCACATGAACCGGCCCATTTCTGAGTTGGTCGGCCAAGAATTCTTTTGCCTCGTCCAATTGAGTCTGTTCCTCTTGGTTGGCGGCTTGTGCGGCCAAGGCCTCATCTGCCGTGATGGCAATGGGGTCCGTTTCCCATTCGACTTTGGAAGTCTGAATGCCCGATGGCAGTTCCACCGATTGGATACGGAAGGCAAACCCTGTCTGGTCGATGCCGACGTTGTTTTTGACCGGCAAGAAAAGCCGCTTTTCTTTGTCGTTGGGATGCCGAACAATCAGGTAACCAGCCCGTGCCGCCGCAATGAAACCCAGGCTACCGGAAATTTTTGTCATCGCACTGGAACCCGATTTTGCCAAATGAGAAACGGCGACGACTGCACATTCTCGCCTGGACGCCAAATCGGACAAGGGTGAGAGTAACGCCCGAACATCGCTGTTTTTGTAGGAATCGGCGTTTCCGACGTATGCGCTCACCGGATCAACGAGGATTAAATCTGCGCCACCGATTTGGTTGATCATCATTTCCAATCGGCCTAAATCCTCTTGGAGATTGAACCCGCGCTTGCGTTCTCGACCTTTGGAATCCATATCGTTGACCGTTTCAAGGAGGAAAATCCTGTTCATATTCGCGCCACATGCCTCAAGTCGAGGTTTGATGGTGTCACCTGGGTCATCCTCTACGGAAATGATCACCACATTTCCTGGCATGGAACATTGGCTTTTATCCGGCCATAGACCGCCTGTCGAAACGGTTGCAGCTTGATAGAGGCCGATTTGGCTTTTTCCAAGGCCAGGGTCACCCGCCTGTAAAGTCAGTTTCTTTTTGGCAATCCGTCCAGGCCAAAGCCATTGCACAGACTCCGCTTGAATTTCATCCATGCGCCGATACCCAACACCATGGCTGGGGATTTTTTCCGATTCCTTTTCAGGTTGCATTTTTTGAGCCTTCAAGATCCTCTGCCTGACCACATCCAGGCCAAAAAGTCGCGCCATATCGTTGAAGTCGTTTTCTTCCGGCTTGCGGCCTTGGCCGAGATCGGGGATAGCCAAATGTCCACCGATGGCCTTTGCGGCTTCAACGGCGAATGGATCTGGTGCGCCACCAATTTTTTGAATATCGGACAAAATGGTGATTTTTGCCTTTGGAAAACGCCCTCGGAGAAATTGAGCAACGGCAGGCAGGTTGGTATTCATCAAGGCAACCACGCCAAAGGTGTCCCAAACCGCTTGGCACGCGCTCAAGCATGTGGCGATCCCTTCCCCGACTAGAAACCAAAGTCCCAGGACATCGCTTTCTGGAAGGGATCGGCTGGACCAGTAGCCCCCCTTGATGCGCCCACCGGCCAGAAAATGTTTTTGCCCCTCTTGGTCGATCAGGGAAAGGCTTGTCAACGCAGTGTCCACGTCAATCGGCGCGACCAACACCGTTTCACCCTGGAATGGTCCAAACTTGCCTTTTGGACGATACCCGATGATTTCAACCAGATGATTAAGTCCGATTTCCCTCAATGTTTCCGTTGGTTGGACACCTTTTCGCCGCAAATACCCGTGATCTTTCCGTGCTGGGGTCGATGCACGCCAGACGAGGAGAGCCTTTTCGACAGCCTGAGTGGCTCGGTCGGGTTGCGTTTCAGGATAGCAAGGTGCGGCCCTGGGTGGTTGCATTGTGGCACGGTACGTCCCGCTTGGCTGGGTCCAACACCAGCCAGCATCGGAAGCCAATTTAAATAGTGTACGAACCCCGATGCCACCACCCGGTTTGATCGACTTCCAAACATTACGGCAATCGTTCGCTTTGTAGGTGTCCCCGCCTTGACTCCATCGATCAAATAGCGTAAATCCTGCTTCACCAAGGCCATCTTTCACAGCCATCCCGATTGTTACCCATGTTTGACGGTCGCACTGAGGCGATAGGGAATAAAGCGCACTTTGGATCTCTTCCTGGGATGGACCTCGATGAGACGCGGAATTTTTGGCATCATCGTGGGACAAGATTGATTGATTACTTGGCCCGCCAGCCGGGTTTTTTGTTTTTATCATTTCTCGTTCTCCCCGTTCTGCGCCTTGGTCCAGGAAAAAAAAGCCATTCCATCACAAAGCAATCTTCGGCCAACGCGACGGACAACAGCATCAAAATTATTTGTTTTTTCGTGGAAAACCAAGTGGCGCAACCCACCCTGGGGTGGCCATGGATCACAATCGTTCCATTGATGACTGAGCGGGATAAGGCGGTTTGTCAGAAATACGGATGGTTCAACTCGGTTTTGATTTGGCATTTTCGTGACCTATTGGATGTAAGTTTTTGACTTGAATAGTCAAGAACACACCAAACGGTACAATAAACGATCACAAATGTAAAAAAGTGCTGAAAGTTTTCATCAGATGCCCATGATCATCTTAACGTGTCCAGGTTATCCGCATCGAAGAGGTCAACGCAAATGGAGCGGTCGAACGCAAAACTGCGGAAACCTACTTTGGAAAAGGGTTCAATTTGGATTCCGGGGTGCTGGCAGACCAATACGCCATCAAAATATTGTCTTTATTGATATTTTTTCTTGCTTTGACAATGCGAGATCCTGAATAAAAAATCTTTTAAAATCAAATTATTGCGAAAAATTTTTGCCGACATTGCGTAGGCAACACCCTGGAATCCATATTGAGCCGACAAAATGAGTAATTTTTTCGGCTGCCAAGGGGCATTGGCCGATTTGGAATGTATAGCGCGGAGTGGCTATTTAAAGTTATCAGCGTGTCTGAGGAACAGGGGGTTGTGTTGGTGTCGATGGTATAGGCATTTGTTTTTCCTGGGTAGCAAGTGGTGGAACATACTGCACGGGTAAAGGCCATGTGCGCATGAGTCCGAACAGAAGGCCGATCCCACCAAGGATCATGGCACCCGTTTTGATCACCATTCGGAGTTCAAGTTCTTTAAGGTCACTCTTTGTTGCTAATTCTTCGGCTCGTACTGCTTCCACCTTCTGTAAGACACCAGAAAGAGCCTTTGCCTGTGCTTCAGCTTGGCCGGACGGAACGCCAGCACCATCCAATTCTTTTGCAAAGGCCAGGGTGTCAAACGGTACAGCTGTACTCATGGTGGCTCCCTTCCAGGGTGAATTCAAACGATCCGCACAGACATACTACCCTACATCGTCCAACCCTATTTGTTCCCAACACTGTACGTTTTTTTTCTTGCGTCTCGCACATATGTGTGCGATTACTGGTTTGTTGTCGGCCATGCTCAAACAACTCGGACTTACCAAGCATGACATTGAATAAGGAGGAAGGGTTGTGAATCCCATTTTTCCCTACGAACTTCACGAGGATTACCCTGGATTTTTCATCTCGTTTCCAGATGCTCCCGGGGCATTGACTGGCGATGACACCGAGGAGAAAACTAGGTCTGGTGCGTTGGATTGCCTGATCGAAG
>JADGCN010000211.1 GCA_015228975.1 Magnetococcales bacterium | reverse complement strand
CTGCCTGATTGGTAAAAAACCCTATAGAAACAAGTAGGGATCAAGAACTCTGAACATATTGATTGGGGACACCATCGCCATCGGTATCGACACCGTAGGCCAATTTCATCATTTCAATGCCATCCACCACCGGTTGCTGGATCATGGTACAAGTATCGGAAAAACACAATTTTCCATCATCCTGCAAAGAATAAGACACCAATGTGGGAATCGGCGCGCCGTTGTCATCCGTGGCATCGCACACGCCGTTGGCACCTTGATCACTGCAAGGGCGAATGAAAAAAATCTCGGCCTTATAAAGGTGATTGGTCGTGTTGTAACGGTCCATGGGCAGAGTGGCTGGAATGGTCAATTGTCCCGTGCTGGAAGTTTGCAACACCTGGGCACTCTTGCCGACCAGACTGCGCACGATATAACTATTATCGAGAGTGGACCACTCTCCGGCGCTGAAGGTTCCGGCAGTGGAAGGAATCCCTGTCGTGCAGCAACGGTAGAGGGTAGCTGGTGAGGTTTGGGTACTGGTGATGTCGGGGGTTTGTACCAAGGATCCCAAGGAATAGCTGAGCGTGGTATCCACGGGAAAAATGGCGTCTGGCAGGGCGTAGCGGACAACCAGGATGTCCGAATTGAGTTGATAATCCGCCAGGGCGGTGATGCACTGGTCGGGTCCCGCCGGTACGGTGGCCCCACCGGCATACCCCTGGAGGGATACCAGGGTGGATGGAATGGCAAAGCCGCTGCAACCAGCCAGGGTCAAACCGGTTACCGCAGCATCTTTCACTCCCCCCCAATGACCGACAAGGCGTAAATGATAATCAAGACTATCCAGGGCAAACTGGGCATTCTCCGTCATAAAAGAGGCATCCGCCTGCATGCGCAGATTGTTTCTGGTATTGGAGTATAGAAGAGAAATACCCGTCATAATAAAAAGACTGATAGCGGTAGTCATCAACAGTTCGACGATGGTAAATCCTAGCTCGCCAGCGGAAGATCCTAATGTTACTTTATCACATTTCCAGTTTGGAGTTTGTGATCTCTGGATTCCCGCATTCGCGGGAATGACGAAGCTGAAAATCCGTTGAAAAAAGTTGCCGTCATCCCCGCGAAAGCGGGGATCCAGGAAGTATTTCCCCATGTGACAAAGTAGAACTGAAAACCAATAGAAGGGAGAAGCTTGGTTAAAGGGGTAACTTCCGGCTTTCACGACACAGTTCTCCCTTTTTGGGATACGTTAGTTTGTAAAAGGCCGAAAACTGACCTGGTAACACGTTTCATCTCGGACGCTGCTTCCTGCCACCATCGCGCTACAGGAGGTCGGGTTGCCCGCCGGCAGCAAAGATTGTTTGGTGATTCCCGGGAGTTGCCAACTGATGACGATGGTAAACTCAGTCCCCTGCGTTGTGAACTCTGTGCAAGCGGGAACCGTATTTTGATTGCATCCGGTCACAGTGCCCGTCGCTGTGGCCACTTTGGATGGAAAACTGTTGGCAACGCTGGTACGCCAAACATAGGCATCATAAGTGGCGATGGTCGGTGCCGTGGTGGTGGAGCAAGCTGACGTAACACAGGTAACATTGGCGGTTATGGTTGTGGGGGTGGTTGTAATGCTGTTGTAATCGCCATTGTTGACCCCGGTCTTGTTGGCGCGAATCCGATCCATCATGTCCGTTGCCAGATTGGTTGCCACGGCGCGCAGATAGGAATTCTGCACATGTACCAAATCTGTGATTTGCATTTTGATGATGCCAAGCAAGGCAATCGACGTGACCGCCATGGTGATCAGCACTTCGATCAGGGTCAGGCCATCCCTGGAATGAGCGCGCATGCTGGTAAAATAATGAAAATCAGAGATCAGGTACATGGGATAGCCGTCCCGGATGCCGGAAGCGTCATGGAAGCCGGGCGGATACGCCCCCCCTTGCTGATTTGCATCACGTTGACCACACTTTGCACCGAATCAATCAGAAAAAAACAACCTCGGTTGGTACCACTGGCCATGTAAACCTGCCCCGAAGGCAAGAAAGAGATAAATGAGCCAAAATAGGTGATATTGGGCGTCACATTGGTATCCACGCCGCGCAACGTATTTTGTGTGGAACCGGCACTGCCAGCAAAATGGGTATGAACTTTTAAAATCGTGGAGGCAGCCGGGGTTGTGGTATAGGAACCAACGTACACCATCCAGCCAATTTGCCAAGTACTTGTGGAGCAGGAAGATGACGTAGTACTGCCCGTGGATTGATCGCTGGCGCAGACGGTCACCGTGGTACCACGTTTGATTGCCGTATTGCGGGCCAGAGCAAGCGTTCCCACAAAATCATTGACCTGGGAAGTCACACGGGCTGTACGGATCATGGTTCTAAAAGAAGGGACCGCCACCATGGCCAGAACTGCCAGCACCAGAATGACTACCATGAGTTCTATGACGGTAAAGCCTGAAGACCCCGGCACACGGACCCCTACCGTCGGCAAAACCCGCCAAGCCAGCCGTACAGGTTGCGCAACGTGCGGCACGCAGGCGGAATCGCTCGTGGAAAAACCGTCGGCCATGGGGCCACCCTGGCAAAGAAACAAAGGAACCGAATCAATCATTCTCCAGAAGATTAACAAACAATCACTAATAATGTAAAGTGTTTATTGCCAACAAACGATCAACATTGAGATTCCGCTTTACCCCGGTCGATGGTATAATCATACCAGTCATCAGAATCCAACAGGATACGATTCAGTCACCAATATCTTCCGGGAAACCGTCGTGTATCAACCTGACAAACCACAAGGATTCACCCTGGTTGAATTGATGGTCGTGGTTACGATCATCAGTCTGCTGGTTGCCTTTGCGCTACCGAGCTATTCCTCGTCCGTGCGCAAATCCCGACGGTCCGACGCGCAACAACTCATGGTCAACATGGCCAATCGCCAAGAACAATACCTCATGGATGCACTGAGTTATACCAGTTCGTTGACCACCCTCAATTTCAGCGCCGACAGTTGGACCTGTACCGCATCGGCCTGCTCCAATTCCTACTATTCGGTGGCGGTGGCGGCTTCAGCAGGCCCCCCACCTTCGTACACCATTACCGCCACCCCCAGCGGCTCACAACTTCAGGATGGCACCCTGACCCTGAGCAGCACCGGTGCCAAAACACTCAATGGGGTCGCGGGCTGGTAGGCGTCATGCATTGCCAAAACAGTGAAAACCATGGTCACGTACTTGCCAAACATGAAACGGAATTCTGCACAATCGGGTTTTACCTTGGTAGAACTCCTGATCGGTGTGGCAGTCGTCGCCATCATGGTTGCCGTGGGCATGCCACACCTGAGAACCAGCCTTCTGAACCAAAAGATCAAAAGCGCCGTCTCCGACTACCATTTGAGCCTTCTCTTCGCCCGAAGTGAAGCCATCAAGCGCAACTCCAGCGTCTCTGTCGTCCCCAACACAACCTGGAATGGGGGGTGGACTGTCCAGTACGGAACAACGGTCCTCAAAACAGTGGATCCGTATACCGAACTGGCCATTTCAGGACCCAGCACCAACATTACCTTCCAGAGTAACGGTCGTCCGACAGCAACCGTCAGCGATTTCCAGGCTTATGTATCCGGCAACACCCGCGTAACCATGCGTTGTGTTACCGTCAGCACCAACGGCATGCCCCATATTAAAATCGATGGCGATAACGACACAACCAATGGGTGTACGTGATGGCGACGCGATCCCCACGAATGAATACCCTTGGGATGCCGGGAAACTTCCCGGATAGCCTGGTTCTACTTTGTCACATTGGGGTAAGCACCCTGGATTCCCGCTTTCGCGGGAATGA
>JADGCN010000210.1 GCA_015228975.1 Magnetococcales bacterium | reverse complement strand
AGAATGATCAATCGTCGGCGATTGTAGGGATTTTTTTCTGCCACGATGCGCCAGAGGCCGAAAGCCAGGATGATGACATATTCGGTGTAGCGATTGAGCCAGATGGCGTTGTTGAACTTGAAAAACCAAGTCTCGTTGAGCCATCCCAGGAAAGCCCAGGTGAAAACGATCATGGAGAGCGCCTTGATCCACAAAGGGTAACGCCCCGCCAGGGAACGTTGCTGTGCCACAGGCATGAGACGCACGGGAATGACCCGGCGGGGAAGACGCGCCTTGCCCTCTGACAGGATGGGCGCGTCGGTCACTTCCCCGGAAGTCGCGGCGATCTCCGGCAACGGTTCCCTGGCGATGCAGAATTCCTGACTCATGGCACGCTTCCTTGTGATTCCGGCATCCTGTTTTCCCCCGTCACCAGCGGCGGTTGATGGTATATTCCCCCAGTTTGGAGCGCACGGGCATCAGCAACATGGCGATCAAAGGTTGGCACTTTTCCGGTTCCCTCTGGTGTTCCAAACCGATTTCCATGGCTTCGTGACCTTCGGCGGGACGGGGCCAATAGGTTCCCAGAACGCGATCCCACCAGGAAAGATTGAAGCCGAAATTCATGTTGGCTTCCGGGGAAAGATGGGAATGGTGGGAACGATGCATGTCCGGGGTAACGACCAGCCAACGCAGCACCCGGTCGATCCCTTCCGGCATACGAATGTTGCTGTGGTTGAACAAAGCCATGCCGTTGAGCAGGATCTCGAAGATCATCACTGCCACGGGAGACGCCCCAATGACATGCACCGCCGCCAGCTTGATTCCCATGGAGAGCAAGATCTCAACAGGATGAAAACGCAACCCGGTGGTCACGTCCACGTCGAGGTCGGCATGATGGACCAAATGCAACCGCCACAGCACCGGCAAGGCATGAAAGGCGACATGCTGGAGATAGATGACCAGATCCAGCAGCAGCACAGCCAGCAACAATGCCAGCCACTCCGGCAAGGCGAACTGGTTGAGCATGCCCCATCCCCGCGTCTGTCCGAGAGTGGCCAGACCCACCGCCGTGATGGGAAACAACAGACGAACCAGCAAGGTGTCGATTGTCACCAGGGCCAGATTGGGCACCCAGCGCGCTTTGCGGGAGAGGGTGCGTCCCCGACGTGGTGCGACCACCTCCCAGATCATCATGAGGGTGAGTACCCCAAGAAAAATTCCCAACCGCAACATGGGTTCGTGTGCCATTCTCATCCTCCCCTGGTCAGCGTATGTATGCCGGTCAGCATCGTCACCGTGACAAAAGAACCTCTTGCCCCAGACTCATATCTCTGGAACCATGGACGTATCTTCGACCGTGCTGCCTTTCCTTACGGCGAAGTGGAAACCGACCCCTGTTAGTCAACCATCAAGTTGAATACTATTCAACCAGATTCGGAACGCCCATGTCAAGCCTGTCGTTCAAGAATGAGCTATTCGATCAGTTGGCCCGCGTTGGCAAGGCGGTGGGCCAGGGGCACCGTTTGGCGATGCTGGAATTTTTGGCTCAGAGGGAGTACAGCGTGGAATCCCTGGCACAATTGACGGGTTTGTCGGTGGCCAACACGTCAAAACATTTGCAACAGTTGCGTTATGCCGGGCTGGTGGATACCCGTAAGGAGGGGGTCTACGTATACTATCGGCTCTCTGACCCGGAGATCATCACCCTGCTGGGGGTGATCCGGCGTTTGTCGGAACGCCATCTGCGGGAGGTGGAGGAATTGATCCGCAATTACCTGTTGACCAAAGATGGCATGGAGCCGCTGCCAAGGGAAGAACTTTTGGAACGGATGCGGGCTGGCACGGTGACGGTGTTGGATGTACGTCCTCGCGAAGAGTATGCGGCGGGTCATCTGCCCAAATCCTTCAACATTCCGTTGCGGGAATTGGAGCGCCGTCTGCATGAACTTCCGCCGGATCGAGAGGTAGTGGCCTATTGCCGGGGGGCCTACTGTGTGCTGTCCTTCGATGCGGTAGCCCAACTGCGGGAGCATGGTTTCTCCGCGCAGCGATTGGAGGAAGGGTTCCCGGAGTGGCGCCAAGCCGACCTGCCTGTGGAGCAGTGCGAATAGTCGCCATCCTTCCAAGCGGTAGTGTAAAACAAAAATATCTTGGTTATCCTTGGCGACAATGGCGACACTTCGTCAAACAATCTTGGATTCACCAACCATAATGGAATTTATTTCTTGATGGATTGCTATAATGTCAACAACCCCTGGGGAGAAGCATCGTTTCCAAACCAGAATGATGGTAGGATGCAACCCGGAATCGTGAGCTTTTTTCGGAGAATCCTGCATGGACGTTCATGCGATTGTGGAACGGTTGGTACAAGAGCGGGGCCAGTTGGACCCCTTGGTGTTTCTACAAAAAATCGGCGCTGTTTCCAAGCCGGGATTGACTTCCTGGCGCCAAGGGGATGTTTCCTGCCTGCAAGAAGTGTTGCAGGGCGACCCACAATGGATCGACGGTTGCCTGAGGCAAGCGGGACGCATGGCCCGCACCTTGGGATTGGCCCCGAAAACCGTCGATTCTTGTCGCATGGATGCCGATGGCCATCATCGCGGCTTGCGGATCGACAGCATCGGCGACCCGGGACGGGAAGCCTTGTATACCACCCATTATCAGCGCCCCCGTTCCGACTCCGGTGGCATACAACTGGATCTGTTCTTGGATACCCCGGAAACCCTGTTGGTCAACGACCTCATCCAGGCTGTTGCCCAGCATGACGACAAGAAAGCGGCCAAATTACACAAACAACTGGAAAAAGAACACCCCAATAACGGCGTCCTGGAGGAGGTTCGCCCCTTGATCGCCGCCATCAATCTGGGTGAAAAGCTGGTGGCTTCCCCCATCAAAGGGCTGAAACGACTGCGCGAAGAAATCATCCCCTGTGCCAAACAAGCCTTGGGTAACCAGGAAAAGCATTTCCTCAAACCGTTCTACCGTCAGTTTGATCGGGCATTGATCGGACAAACTTTCGACCCCAAACATCCCGATGCCCACCGTTCCTGGACCCTGGAATGTTTGGAAAACTGGCAGGCTTTGGCTGAGTGCATCCTGCTGGAAGAGGATTGGACCCGGCACCCGCTCCTGCTGTATCGCCGGGCGCATGCCCTGTTCCAAGGCAAACGTCTGGTTGCCAGTTGGCAAGTTTGGGTACAATTTTTCTGGGGGTTCCCCCTCCAAGCCGCCAGCGCCCTGGAAAACGCTGCGGACAAAGAATTAAAACGCTTGTGGCTTGGGTTTTCCGATCTCAAACCCGATACCGACCCCGACCCAACCTTGTTTCCCGCATGGATGTTGCTGGCCCAACCCTTGTTGACGGAAAACCGCGACGAATGGTTGGAAGAAAACGAAGAAACACCTTCCCCCACCGGTCGCACCGTTTTTTTCCTCCTCGATGACCTGCTTCGAGCTGAACAATCGGCACCCGCCTCATCCGATGCCTTATCCCTGCGTCGTCAACTCAAAGAAACCTCGCCAGAGACCTTCGCATTGTTCCTGCAAACCGTGCAACAGAGTGGACACAACAGAAGCCAGAGTTGACAAGTTCCGTGAACGGGAAGACAAGAACGGACATTAAACCGCAACCAACGCGGGACACGTAGTTTTCTAGCGTCATTCCCGCGAAAGCGGGAATCCAGAAAGTCAGAGAAAGGTGTGCAGGTCCCCCCCGATTCAGGCATTCGGGGCGTGGATGACAAGAACTACGAATCCCAAGATAGCTGCGGTTTAAAACCTTGGAATCCAATTTCTTTCAATGTTGGAACCCACCATTCACTTCCAGATCCGGTTACGGCTTCTTTCTCGGCACTTTAACCTGAAGTTCCCCCAAATAAATCATGCAACCTATTGAAATTTAAAGATACTTCATC
>JADGCN010000020.1 GCA_015228975.1 Magnetococcales bacterium | reverse complement strand
TAATGAAAGTCAAGATTGTTTATACCACGGAATCAGATAACCTTCCAAGTCGTGTAGAATGGGCAGTTATGGTGCCAGAATGGGCAGTCATAGCAGGTGATACTTTCTTGAAGCTGCTTCCGGGATGTCTCATGGGTGACCGAATACACAGGACTTTCAGGGGAGACTGTTATTGGGTTGTTTCTTTTTTCGGGAACGAATGGCATTTCTGAACAGGGCTGTCAGGATACCAAAAGCTATACCGGCGAAAGCGCCTATTTGAACCATCATGGATTTTCTCGGTTTAAAGTGATTTCCCAAAGGTGGGGCAACAGCGGGATCAATGATTGTAAAAGCATAGTCGGGGCGCACCTTGGAGAGCATGATCTTTTTTATCTGCGATTCCATCAACCCGGCGATAGCTTGTTGCAGTTCAACGGCACCGTTTTTTGACCATTCATCTTTAAGATAATCGATACCCTTGCTGGCTTCCTGGATGGTGCGTTCCAGCATATGGCGGTTAATTTTTTCCACGAGTTGATTGGCCCATTGGGCCGCCTGTTCTCTATCTCGCCACTCAATAGATAAAGTTATCATGCTTGTCTTTTTGTCATCATTAACCTTGAAAATTCCATCTTTAAAATAATTCACAGCATCCCACAGCGTCACTTTCTTGGGCGTCGTATCTTCCTGCCAGGATTGACTGGCAAGATCCCATTTTTTAGAGAAGAGGATAGGAATAATTTTTTCATCGTTGATGAATGTTTCAAGAAACGAGCGTGATTGGAGAATGGCGAGTGCTGTTCCTTTGGAACTGCTGGCACCGCCGATGGAGGTTCCCGCCAAAGAGGCAAGCCCACCGTATTGGGCCAGCAACCCGGCGGCACCACCTGAGCCTTTTTGATCTTCTGCCACAGCTTCCATAATGACTTCGGCCCGATACATGGGAGGAGAAGACAATGCGACCAGGACGCCAATACCGGCACCTAGAATGGAAAAAAGCATGATCAACCATTTTTGTCGCCACAGCACCTGCCAGAGTTCAAAAAGATCGATCTCATCGCTGGTCCTGTCCTGCCCCTCCCGGGGGGAATCCAAGGATTGTACGTGCTGGTCAGCAGCAAAGGAGGGTGGTTGAATGGGATTGGACATGATTGCGACCGATCAATATATTAAAAACTGGAATGATGGAAAATGGCTAGGTGACCATCAGGCATTTTTTTTGTTATTGCCGTAGGCGGGTGAGATTGCGGCAGTGCATATTTCCACCCATGCATGTTGGGTATCATATGTCTGCGTTGTGTGCAACGCTCTATCTGTATCCGAAGGATCAGGATAGAATGATAAATAACAGGACCGATACAATAAATATGGCAATCAGGCTTGGGGGGTAGCGATCGCCTTTCCGATTGTTACGTCGGCTTTTCAAGGAGAGTCCCAGGCCACTCATCAGCAGGCTGATCAGACTGAATATTGCCGCGTAGTGCCGCCATTTGGGATCCAAGGATAGAGAAAAACCGTCGATCCAGGAAGCGTTTTTTCCCAGGGGATTGTTGAGCCCTTCTTTCAGGGTGATGATCAAGGCCATGAGAGATGCCCAGGAAACCATGCCCAGCCAGGAGACACTTTTCAGGATGCGATCGGGTTGACCACGAATCTGGGCATTGCTGCGTGGGTCGATGAAGCGGGTCAGGCTTTCGCGTTGGCGCCGGTCAAAGATATTAAAGAAAACTTGCCGAGCGAGATAAACGAAGAATACGACGACAAACAAGATAAAAAACAGGGTCCAACCGAGTCCGTGATCAAGGTCATGAATGGCGTGACGCAACAATAGAAAAGAAGTGGCCAGTAAAATGAGGAAGGCGGTCAGATTGACGACGAAACCCATGGAAAAGTGGCTCTATTTGTGTTGTCTACCCGGGAACAAGTCAGTATGGGGAAATTACTCATCGGAATCATTGGTATCCTGGTACCGTTCCATGATGTCGATCAGTTCAACGCGCAAACTTTGAAACAGTTGCGACAGGTTGGGATCAAAGTGTTCTCCGGCCTCCTTGGCGATCAGGTCCAAGGCGTCATCGCAAGTCCAGGCTTTTTTATAGGGTCTTTTGGAGGTCAGTGCGTCGAAGACATCGCCGATGGCTGTAAGACGGCCCGACAGGGGTATGACATCGCCACGCAGGCCGTTTGGATAACCGGCTCCATTCCATTTCTCGTGATGGGTCAGGGCAATGATGCGTCCCAGGTTCAGAAGTTCTGAAGTTTGCTGACCGATGATTTCATAGCCTATCTGTGGATGTTTTTTGATGATGTCGAACTCTTCGACGGTCAATTTGGCTTGTTTGAGGAGTATATGGTCGGGGATGCCGATTTTACCCAGGTCATGCATTGGAGCGGCTTGCATCAGTTGATTGGCCTCGGGTTCGCTCAACCCCGATTTCAAGGCCAGGAGATGTACATAGCGGCTCATGCGCACCACGTGCAATCCCGTCTCATTATCACGGTATTCCGAGGCGCGTCCCAACTGCCGGATGACTTCCTTGTGGGTTTCCTCCAATTCCAGATTGCGAATCTGGAGTTGAGCGGTACGCAGGGCAACCTGGTCAGCCAGAAGTTTTCTTTGATCGTGCATGGCCAAGTGGGTTCTAACCCGGGCCAGGACAACGGGGGGGCTGATGGGTTTAACCAGGTAGTCGGCGGCCCCCAGTTCAAAGCCTCGGGTTTCATCGGCCGCTTCGGACTTGGCTGTCACGAACAGTATGGGAATATTTCGGGTGAGTTCTTGCTGTTTCAGGATGTGACAGACTTCATAACCGTCCAACTCGGGCATCATGACATCCAAAAGGATCAAATCGGGTTGGCCGACCGAAAGGGCAATCTTGATGGCGGTCCGTCCATTGGTAGCCACTTGCACCCGGTAATAGGGTGCAAGAATCTTTTGCAATACGAAAAGATTTTCAGGAACGTCGTCGACAATCAAGATTGTTTTCTTTTTGGGAACATCTTCGATTGCTGTATTCATGATTCGTCCAATGCGATCCGTTCATCGTGCGCCCAATCCTTGAAAAGGGTCAGGGCTTTTTCAAAATTATAAACGTCCAAAGCTTTTCTGATAGTTACAAGCTTTTCTTTGTGGACATTGAGGGTCACGATTGATGCCAGTTGGGCAACAACATCTTCGCATTCGGCATCGTAGTTGACCAACAATTTTACCGCCTTTGCAATCAAGGGGGCCAGGGGTTTTGTGACATCGGGGGGTGGCGGTGACGTTGCGAGGGATGGCGTTGGCAAGGGATCGGCCAATGCCGTTTCAATGGCGAGGGTCAGTTGCACCAATGCTTCGGAGAGTGCATGCACGGGTGCGGCCAGATCCTGGAGGTTATGGGTTATTTTGGCCTGCGCTTCAATCTGGGCTGCCATGTGTGACAAGGTGGCCGCTCCCAGGGTAGCTGAGACACCCTTGAGGGCGTGCGAGGCTTGTTGCAGCCCCTCGGCATTGTTATCACGAATGAATTGTTGCAGGCGAAAATAGGGTCTGTCGGTGCCTCGGGCGAACTTGAGCAATACCACTTTGAAAAGGTTCGTGTTATTTCCGACATACCGTTGTCCGATGGAAAGATCAATACCAGGAATGGATGGGATGATATCGGTGGAAAATGGTGGAACAATGGTTGTTTGTGTGGGGGCGATGGTCTTGAGGTTGGCACCGATCCAACGGGACAGGGTGGTGTACAATTCCTGGGGGACGACGGGTTTGGCGATATGATCGTTCATCCCTGCCAGCAAGCATTTTTCCCGATCACCCTGCATGGCATTGGCGGTCATGGCGATGATGGGCACATTGGCGAGGGATTTTTGCGTGCGGATTGCCTGGGTGGCGTGAAATCCGTCGAGTACGGGCATTTGCACATCCATGAGGATAGCGTCAAACAATTCCTTTTGTGCTACATGAACCGCCTCGGCACCGTTATTGACCATGATGACATGGATTCCCGCCTGTTCGAGCAGTTCTTTTGCAACCTGTTGATTAATTTCGTTGTCTTCTGCAACGAGTATTCGGACCCCGGGAAATTGCACGGAGTGTAGCATGGGTAGTGGATTGGCAGTGTTGTAAATTCTGGGTGCAGTATGGACGCCATGAATGATTTCAGTATTTGTTGTTGTCGAGCCTTTTTCGAATTGGGCGGTGAAGGTGAAGCAACTCCCGACCCCCAGTTGGCTTTCAACCGTGAACTGGCCCCCCATCATTTCCACCAACCGTTTGCTGATTGCCAATCCCAATCCAGTACCACCATAGTTTCTTGTAGTTGAGGAATCACATTGGAAAAAGGCGGTGAACAGGTTATCCATTTGCGGCTGTGACATGCCTATGCCGGTATCACGGACGCGGAACTCCAATGTTAGCTTGTCGCGGGTTTCTTCCAGCAGGGACACCCGCACCGTGATTTCCCCCTTGTGGGTGAATTTGACGGCATTGCCGACCAGATTGGTCAGTACCTGTCCCAGGCGGAGGGGATCTCCCCGAAGTTGCCAAGGCTTATCCAGATTGGCATTGATCAGGAGTTTCAGCCCTTTTTCCTGGATTTTGACCTCCAGGACAGCAACGACACTGGCAAACACGTCATCCAGGGAAAACGCCACGGTTTCCATCGCCAACTTACCCGCCTCAATTTTGGAGAAGTCGAGGATGTCATTGATCAGCGTCAACAGGTTATTGGCGCTTAAATTGACCTTGGTCAAATAATCCTTTTGCTGTTCTGTGAGAGAGGTCTGGAGGCACAGGTAGGTCAGGCCGATGATGGCATTCAAGGGTGTGCGAATTTCATGGCTCATGTTGGCCAAGAACTCGCCTTTGGCATGGCTGGCCGATTCGGCGGCCAGTCGTTGGCTCATTTCTTTGGCGTTATGGATGGCCAGTGCGGAAATGGAGGCGAGGGCTTCGAGGGCGATGAGATCGCGATCCGTAAAGGTTCCCGATCCGCGTTTGTTGAGAATTTCCATGGCACCGATGGTTGCATCTCCGACCACCAGAGGGGCGCACAGAAGCGATTCGGTAACAAAGCCTGTAGTCTCGTCGATGTGGCTGGCAAATCCCTTGTCATTTTTTGGATAATGAACAATTTCTGCCTTGCCCTGCATGATGCAGCGACCGACGATACCTTCACCCAGGGACAGGCGCGTTCCCTGAATGTTGACGGGACCGGTACACGCACGGCAGACAATGCCGGATTGGTTATCTTCGATGAGAAACAGGGAAGCTGCTTCGGCTTGCATGTAATTTTTGATATGGGAAACGCTGGTTTTCAGAGTTGTTTCCAGGTCCATCGACTGGGCAAAGGCATTGTTGGTACGGGTGATCAGACCAAGGGTCATATCGTGGCTGATCATCATGCCGAACTCGGACTGTTTGGCGATAAAATTGACCCCGATTCCACGGGGATTGATGCGAGCGACGACACAGGGAAAGGCCAAGTTTAATTGGGCAATCTTGATGTAAATGGTCCCATTGTCACCAAGACTGATGTTGGTGAGTGGGGTATCGGTCAGGAGGAATACCCCGCCCAGGCTGACATCCAGCGTGTAACCGCTTACGACGATTCCAGAGTTTAATTCCAGGGTCATCCCGGTTTGGTATTCTTGGCGTTCCCAATTCCTTCGTCGGAGGTAGTGAAGGCTTTTATCCATTGAGCATCCTTCGGGTGGGCGGAGAATCTTTGTCCATTAATCATGAAGGCCCAGGGTAAAGGGAGGCCGGAGTTGTCGATGATCTTTCATGAAGCCTTGGCACTTGCGATGATAACAAATTACCAGATCTTCAACCATCTGGAAATGTGATTGATCTGGTAACTTTCTGATTTCAACGCGACGAGAAAAGGATAGAGAGTGACCAATGCGTCAACGCTCTCCGTGTTGCGGGATTGTGGAATAATTCTATTCAATATGATTAAATTAAATTATCTCAGGCGGCGTTGGTTTGTATCTCCTTGTTTTGGCCATGGCACTCCAGAAACATATTGATGGTACACTGGGCACATGGGTTATCATCCAATCGGGCGAAGGCTGCTTGAATGGCGGCTTCTTTGGACCGAAACAGATTTTCCTTGCCGATGATATCGAGATAATGTCCTTTTTCCAGAAGGGATTCGGGGCCCCGTTTGAGGCGAACCACGTAGAGATTTCCGCCGGCGTTGCGTTGTTTTTGGGCCAGGTTGGCGAGAAAATCGGCCCCGGCCAGATCGATAAAATTGATTCCTGATGCAACGATGACCAGGTGGGTATGAGGTGGGGCCAGTGTTTCGATCTGCTCCTGGACCGAAGGGATGGCACCAAAAAACAAAGAACCATCGATTCGCAGGAGGCGGATGATTGGGCAAAGCGGGGTTGTAATTTCTGGTGTCGTGAAGCGGCGGTGGGGATGATTGGGATCGGGAATGCGGGCGAGTACCTTGGGATTGGATGTGCGGTGCAGGTAAATTCCCAGCGAGAGCATGACACCAAACAGGATGGCGATTTCCAGATTGAAGAACAGGGTGGCCAGGAAGGTGGCGATCATGATGATCGTTTCCGAATGGCTGGTTTGAATGGTGTGGAAGATATGGTGCCAGTCGAGGAGCCCCCAGGCTACGAGAAACAGAACCGCAGCCATGGCAGCGTGAGGCAGGGCTGCGGCCAGGGGGGCGACCAGGGCAACCAGACCGATCAGGAGCATGCCGGAAAAGAAAGCGGCCATGGGCGTTTTGGCCCCGGAATCATAATTGAGCCCACTGCGATTGAAAGATCCCGTGGCTACGTAGGAGGAAAAAAAACTGCCTGCCATGTTCGACAACCCTTGGGAAAGAAACTCCTGGTTGGCGTTGATGGCTTGTCCGCTTCGTAAAGCCATGGCCCGGGCGATGGAGATGGCTTCGGTCAAGGCCAGAATGGTTACAGCCAAAACGCCTGGTGCCAGGGCACGCAAGGTACTCAGTGAAAAATCGGGTATGGAAAGGGGGGGGAGTGTCCCGGAGAGGGATCCAACGTAGGTGATTCCTGAGGGTTTTCCCAGAAAAAAATCAATAGCCAGTGCTGTCAGGGATCCCAGGGCAAGGGCGATGATCATGTAGGGAATTCTGGGCCAAAACCTGCGGATGATGAGCCCTGAGAGCAAGGTGGTTCCGCTGACCGTGAGCATCGCGGGGTTGATGTTATCGAGGTGGTGGAAAAAAATGTTGAGTGTTTCGTAAAAATGGCTTCCTTTCGGGATGGGGACGCCAAAAAAGTTTTGCACCTGGTTGCTGGCGATGAGGATAGCGGCACCCGATGTGAAGCCGATGACGACGGAGTGGGAAATGAAGTTCACCAGGACGCCCATGCGCATGAGGCCCAGAGCGAATTCGGTCAGGCCGACCAGCAAGGTCATGGTGATGGCCAGTTGTACATAGGCGGCGCTCCCTGGTTCGGCGAGGGGGCTGAGGAGGGAAAACAAGACGATGGAGGCAGCGGTTGTGGGGCCAGACACTAGGTGCCATGATGAACCGAAAAAGGCGGCAATCATGGCGGGGATCATCCCGGCGTAAAGACCGTAGATTGGCGGCATGCCGGCGATGGTGGCAAAGGCCATGCCTTGGGGGATGACGACGATGGCACCGGTTAATCCGGCCATGAAATCCAGTTTGACGGTTTTTTTTGTAACCAGGTGCCACCAATTCAGTGGTGGAAGGAATGCGCGTAAGAATAGTGCGGGTGCCGAAGTCGGCTGATTGGTCATTGGAATATTTCTCCGGTAAATAAATGCTTTGAGCCCATTTAGGGGCTGGAACATTCATTTGGAAATCGCGCAGGGAATTGAAAGCTCTGTGCCATACAAAACATGTGGCTCTTGTCGCTAGGTATTTGAAATGCATGGGCCGGCAATACAGATGATTTCATCGCACGGAGCCGGCAAGTAGTCAGGCAACAGTATTTCTAAACCGCAGCTATCTTGGGATGTGTAGTTATTGTCATCCTCGCGAAAGCGGGGATNNNNTTAAACCGCAGCTATCTTGGGATGTGTAGTTATTGTCATCCTCGCGAAAGCGGGGATCCAGAGGACCTTCCTACCTCCCCTGACTTTCTGGATTCCCGCTTTCGCGGGAATGACACTGGAAAACTACGTTTCCCGTGTTGGTTGCGGTTTAAAGATGCATGAAAAAAATGCGCTGATTGCTTGGCGCTCCCATTCCACTTGCCCAACATGGGAAAAGTTCATCGATGGTTTTGTGATGTTGGTGCTGACGAAAAGCAGGTAAGATCCCTTTCAGAAGTGTTGATAATGTCCAACACTCTGTCGGAGAAAACGGCCTTGCAAGGCCATCATAAGCCCTCCACGACCTGTCAAGAACCGACTCCCCCCGCTATTTTATTATGGGTCGCAACGGATCATCGATACTTGCATCGCCATTTCGGGAAAAGATGGTTTCCAGTGCCTGATCGGCGGTGGGGAAGACATGATTTTCACCGATCTTGCCAAGCAAGCCCGTGGCATTCATAACGTTGAGTACCTGTTTTTTCAGGCCGGAAAACAACATCTCTATGCCATGTTCTTCGAGACGTTCCACCAAATGGTGAATGACTTCCTCGCCGGACGAATCGATGGCGTTGATGCCATCTCCGACGATTAACACATAGGATGCTTTGGGATTATCAGCTATGGCATTGAGAATGGCATCCTCAAAATAGGCGACATTTGCAAAATACAAACGACCGTCAAAACGAATGGCCGTGACAAGTTGGGAGGTTGGGAGGCTGTTGACTTTGGCATCCCGCAGGGTGCCGTCGTGAAAGCGGCTGAGAATTGCAACCCGCGGTTTCATGGTGTGATAGAGGAAGATGAATAACGACAACACCGTGCCGACGATAATACCTTTGTCAAGATGGGGCGCGACCAGGAGTGTGACGATAAAGGTAATCAAGACGATAATACCGTCAATGCGGCTGGCCTGCCATGTGTGTTTGATGGCCGTGGGCGTAATCAGGCTGGTGACGGCCAGCAGGATGATGACAGCCAGGACTGCTTTGGGCAAATGGTACAGATAGGGAGTAAAAAAGAGCAGGGTGACGGCGACAAAAATACCGTTGAACACCATGGCAAACCCGGTTTTGGCACCTGCTTGAAGATTGATTGCCGACCCGGTAAAGGAACCACAAGCGGGGTAGGCCTGGAAAAAGGAACCTCCGATATTGGCGATTCCCTGACCGATCAATTCCTGGTTGGGATCAATCATCTGTTTTGACTTGGTTGCCATGGCTTTCGCCATCGAAATTGATTCCATGAAGGCGACCAGGGCGATGATCAGGGCTGGAAAAAAGAGCGACATGACGGCGTCCCACCCAAGGGTGGGCAGCCGAATAGGTGGCAAACCGGCAGGAATGTCGCCAACCACATCGCCACCGCTACTCAAGACTACCGCACTTTTGTCAATTTTTTTGACGTGCCAAAGACGACCATCAGTTTCAATGCCTGCTGGTACCGAACCGCGAGAGTAAAAAGTTGGAAGTTCATTTTTAACTTCCCTGGTCCGTTCCAGGTACAAGCGGTTAATTTGTCTGAGGCGTTCATTATTTAGTTTTTTTATCGCTTTCGCATCAAGTTCCATAAGATTGATCTCATGGTTCAGATTGGCGACAGCATGGACATCTTCTTCTTTGAGGGCGGCACGTAGCTGGGTTGACTTGGAAGTTGACTTAACCATCATTGCTACAATTTGTTGGTCAGTTTCAGCATATTCGGTTATCAACTCTCGTACTGCGGGACTGGCGATTTGGCTAGGTTGGATTTTTTCTTTATGCGCAAAGCCGATGGCTCCGCTGAGCAGTGTGGTTATGACGACAACGACCAATACACTCGGTTTGGAAAGAAACGATACTTTTTTCAGTACCAACATGAGCACCAAAGCTAATAGTGACATGAAGAGTGTCGGCAGGTGGGTTTGGGGCAGGTAGGTCATCATTTCCCACATATCTTTTAAGAAGGAATCGCTACGTCCCTTGGGTATGCCCAGCAACATATCAAGTTGAGACATGGCGATAATAATTGCGGCTGCATTCATGAATCCTAAAATAACGGGATGGGAAACAAAATTGACGATAGTCCCAAGTTTTACAATACCAAGTATAAGTTGAATGATACCAACCAATAATGCCAACAACAGGGCAAGGCCGACATATTCGTCGGTGAGGGGAATTGCCAATGGGGTAACGGCGGCGGCAGTCATCAGTGAAACAATGGCTACAGGGCCGGTAGCGAGCAGGCGACTCGATCCCCAGAGGGCACCGAGAAAGGCGGGTAATAAAGCGGTATATAGTCCAAAATGAACTGGTAAACCGGATAGTTGCGCATAAGCCATTGCTTTGGGAACCAATACCAGGGCTCCAGTGATTCCAGCAACCAAATCATCGCGCAGAACTGTAGTTTGAACTGGAAACCAGCTTAGAAACGGAAAAAATCGCAACAACAGTTTATTAGAGGGCATCGCACTTCTCTAAAAGGTGGTAGAATTACAGTCAGAATGAAAATATGATAGATTGCATGTTCCAATGGCGCTTCCCAGGAATCTGGCAGCCTCGCACAAGAAAAGCTTCTCTGTCAAGGGTGTTCCAAGCAAGAGTTTTCCTTGGTTCGGAATGCATGGGCATTAGATAGTAACTTCAACGCGCATGCTACGTTGTTCACGGCACTCCGGTGAGACAAAGCGATCCCCGTTGCATCTGAAGGGGTGAAAGAGGATACCATTTGTAACATGATTGTGTCTGCGCCAATGTGATGGATCATGGATTGGTTATGAGACTCCGGAGTTTTTCTGCCTGCTGGTGCCAAGCTTCCCGAAAAGTGATACACCGAAAGGAATCCCTCCGATATCGTTGCAGTCGCTGGTGAAAGCGTCGTAGCACGTTAAAATGGCGTGCCGACATCCCCTTGGGATGGCTGATGAGGGAAAGGTAAATCGATGGTGGGTGATGGGGAAGAGTGGCGAGGTAACCTTCCAGGACCGATTCCATGATTTTCAAGCTGGGACCCGCTTCCAGGCGGTGAAAACGGGTGTTGAGCATGGCGCGACTGCGCCAGTAGGCTTGGCGGAGCCGGGATGTTTCAGGGGCTGTATGGCCTTTTGTTGCTACGCCGCAGGGTTGCCCCCTGGGTTGTTGTTTTTTTGTAAGCCCCAATAAAATGTTGGCTCCCTGACGCAAAGCTTCTGGAAGATTGATGCGCCAGGCTTGCCATGGGGGTGCGTGGTAACCGGGTATGGGGATTTCCAAAAGTCCCTCACCCTCGCGTCCCGGATCTTCAATGCCCCCCTGGGGGTGAAGCCAATAGTTTGCTTGCCTGGGAACTTTGGAGAAGTCAACCTGATGGGTTGAGGTGTGGTGCCGCAGCCCGGGAATAATACTTGAGTCCATGACAAATCCCGATTGAATCAAGGCGGCCAGGATCATTTTTTCTCGGGGTTGCAAGCCATAGCCACCGGCACGAAACGCCAGGCAACGATAGTTGGGATCCATAGGTTGCAATAGATTCTGGAGATAGGTTACCGTTCGTGTGAGGAGTTGTTCGACGATCTGCCGGCATGGATCCAGGTCGGCCCGGAGGGAACCTAACAAAAAATCCTTCTCGGCAAAAAGATATCTGCCGTTTATCATTTCTGTTTGCAACCAGTGGGGGTGGAGATGGGCTTGGACATCATGGCCGCGAGTGATGGCGTCAACCATTTGCCTTTCCATTTGGCTGGCTATGGATTCTTTGCCCCATTCCCGATAACGCCAAATACAGGCGACATCACAAAACAAAGTGGTCCTGAGCCCCAGGGATTCGTAAAGGTTCAGGAGTTGTTCGGTGGGTTTGAACAAAACCTCGTGTTCTGGAAGATGGTTTTGTCCGAGATAAAACTCATAGTCAGCGGATGGGAGAATGAAAATCATGGCATGTCGGGCTTCCTGAGCTGTAACAAACAGGTCACAGGGGTGGGGCAATGATTAAGAAAATAATGAGTTCGATACTATCCTTGTTACCCTCTGACCTGCGAAAGCGTCTGATTCTGGAACTGGGACGGACACTCGCTGACGATCCGGTCAGGGAAACCATGGAAATAATGGTCAGGGATCGGGTTCAACAGTTGCAACCAGCGGAAGCCTTGCGTTTTTTGTTTCGTTTGGATGCCGTCTTCTATGGACTCCAGGGGCATCAGGCCGTTCGTTACGACCAGGGTGTGCATACCAAATATCGTCATACACGCTACCATGATTTTTTTGTCGCACGGGTCCATCCCGGGCAAAAAGCGATCGACATCGGCTGTGGTGATGGGTTCATGGCTTTCAGATTGGCAGAAAAGGGGGTAATCGTAGTGGGCATGGATATTTCTCAGGACAACATCGACAAGGCCAAGCTGAAGCATGTTCATCCCAACCTGACTTTTCGTCAAGGGAATGCCCTTCAGGAGTTTGTTGCCGCGACCTTCGATGTGGTTGTCTTATCCAATGTTCTTGAGCATTTGCAGGGACGGGTCGATTTTTTGCGTGCGGTGGTGTCCCGTTATCAACCGATGCTGCTTTTGATACGGGTGCCCTTGTTTGAGAGGGATTGGCGGGTACCCCTGAAACAGGAATTGGGGGTCGAATGGCGTCTGGACCGGACGCACGAAATTGAATATACCCAGGAAACCTTTACTGAGGAAGTGCAAGCCGCTGGTCTGGTCATTCGCCATCTGGAAGTGCGATGGGGAGAGTTGTGGGTTGCGTTGGTCAGGGGAGGGGATTGATACCTGTCTGAATGGATTGCGTTAATTCTAAATTATTGAAGTTTAGAGTTTTTTTGCGCATCCTACAACGAAAAAAAGATTGTTTTCCACCCGTTTTTTGCCTATAAGTACAGCGTTGGAGTGGGAGTTGGGGCGGATGATTCGGCCCTATGCCAGAAACCACGACTAGCCTGGAATGAAAACGCATGAAGGATGAATTTGCCAAGATGATCAGAGAGTCGGTCTACGATCTCTTTCTCGCATTCATGGACATGGAGATCACTATGGGGCCGACCGTGTCCAAAAAGGAGGCCGATCCGTACCGCCCACCCGATACCGAAGTAACTGCCATCATCAATTTTTCCGGAGGGTTGCAGGGAGGCGTTCACTTGGCGAGCCCGAAGCACACGGCCATGGAACTGACGTCCAGGTTTTCTGGCGAACAGTATTCCGAATTGTTCGGTGAGGCGGGCGATGGCTACGGCGAGCTTAACAACATTGTCGCCGGTGGGTTGCAGACGCGTTTGTCAGAGCGATTTGGCAGCATCAATCTGACGCCTCCGACGTTGATCGCCGGCACCGATTACAAGATGCAGTACAAAACTAATTTTCACAGCATCAAGCAATATTTCAAATGTGACGCCGGGCCGTTTTTTGTGGAGTTTTTCTTCTACATTGAAGGCTACAACCCCTAGGGCGTTCTGATTTTTGTTGGTTTCTTTACGTGCCCCTTGAAAAAAAAGTTATTTCCATGTGATTTTTGCGGAAATAACGCGCAGGGTGCGAGTCTTCGAGTAATATTGTCTACGTTGCCGAGCGGAATTTTCAGGGTGACACGATACTCCTTTGTTTGGTCTTCGGGTTCATTCTGATAAAACAATATATGTTGTCGCTCGCTTGGTAGAGGGAACCGGAGTCTGGAAGACATCCTGGTTGGAGAAAGCGATCCGGGAAAACCTGAGGGGGCTGGGGTTCGTGGAGGGCATATCATCCTGAGGGGGCTGGGGTTCGTGGAGGGCATATCATGAAGAAGGATATCCGCTGGAAACAGAGGTTCGACAACTTTGACCGGGCTTTTGTACTGCTCCGAGAGGTACAGGATCGTGGCTTCGACACACTGTCTCAACTGGAAAAGGAGGGTGCCATACAGCGGTTTGAGTTCGCCTTTGAGTTGGCATGGAAGACTCTCAAGGATTACATGGAAGAACAGGGTATCCTCATCAATCCGGTCACCCCACGCAACGTGATCAAGGCAGCTTTCGCCGCCAAGTTGCTGGATGATGCGCAGGTTTGGCTTGAGATCATGCATCACAGGAATCTGCTGTCTCACAACTACGATTTCAAGACCTTCGATGAGGCATTACGGAGAGTGGATGAACGATATTTCGCCGCCTTTGACCGGCTCCATGAGTTCTTTCTATACCAATCGGTGGAACAGTGAGTGCTTCGGGCATCAATAATCGAGAGATGGCGTTGATGCATGCTGTCTTCCGCCATCTCACGGACATCCGTGAGGTGATCCTGTTTGGGTCTCGGGCCAAAGGTGTTCATGTTCCCCAGTCGGACATTGATCTGGCACTGGTTGGTGTGGTAGACGACCTGAGAGCCGAGGTCGTAGCTGAAGCGTTAGACTTACTCCCCATGCCCTACCATTTCGATGTCAAACCCTATGAAGGCATTCGCTATCGCCCCTTGTTGGAGCATATCAAGCGGGTGGGCGTGACGATCTATCGACAGGAAGAGCACGGTTTTCTCAGCGACTTGGATCGAGAGCCTGCTGTACTTGATGCACTGTGGGGATTACGGTTTTTGGGAGTGGGTAGATGAGTGTTATCTGGGACAAGAAGCCTCTTGATCAGCTTTGCGCTCTTGTCGTCGATTGTCCTCACTGGAGAACCGTTATGATGACCATCGGTGAACTGATCGAACGTCTGCAACGGTTCGATGCCGACCTTCTCGTGGCGTTGGCTGGGAAAAACCATGTTGCCGTGGATGATTGCGCCTGCGGAATTCAGGAGATGAGCCCATGTCGCGCTTGAGTGTCGAGGCCTTGGAGTTGGCTGTGGTCGCGTTGGAGGAAGGGCTCCGGGAATATGCGGCGCATCCTGTTTTGACCATGCGGGATGGCGTGATCCAACGGTTCGAAATCGCCATGGATCTGTCCTGGAAGCTGCTCCAGCGTACTCTGAAGGATATTTTGACGATCAATCCGGGGCTGATCCGCACCAAGGGGGACATGTTCCGCGTGGCGGCGGAATAGGAACTGATCACGAATACGGAGCGCTGGCTGGGTCATTATGAGGCCCGTAACCAGACTTCACACATCTACGATGCTGATCAGGCGGCACGGGTGTTTGACCGTGTTACATTGTTTCTGCCGGATGTCCGGGAGCTTGTCGCGAGGTTGAAGGATGCCGCTTGATCTTCGCCCCGACCATCTGGCCATCGTCCGGGAGATCCTGTGGCTGCATGCACCCGACCATGAGGCATGGGCATTCGGCTCCCGGGTGCAATGGATTAACATAGAGAATGTCACCGTAGATCACGTCAGCAGATTTTCAGCTTGCGGCATGATCGCGGATGACGTCATCGAGGAGTTGTTGCGGAACGTCTTTGGTGATGACAGCGTGGCCGATTCCTTTGAGTAGAATGAACCGGGGGCGACCACCTTCAACCTTTTTATCCCGTGAAAAGGCTTCTTGGAACAGGTTTGTTTCAATCGTTGGTGCTTTGGTTGGCAGGCCGGTTTTTTGCAGCAAACTGACGGAAATATCTCTCTCCGCCGCAGTCAGCCAGCCCAAGCGGTGCGACAGCTCCGCCGCCATGGCCATTCCCATCCCGACCGCTTCCCCGTGGAGCCATTGGTCGTAGCCGGTCAGTGCTTCGATGGCGTGACCAAAGGTGTGGCCAAAGTTGAGCAGGGCGCGTTGGCCGCTCTCGTGTTCGTCAGCACTGACGATCTCCCCCTTGATAGCACAGCAGGTGTGCAGCATCTTTAAAATGGGATCGGGTTCCAAATGGGTTATAGCGTCCAGATTATCCTGAAGAAACGAAAAAAAGGCCCGATCCCGAATCAAACCATATTTGATGACTTCCGCCATACCAGCGATAAATTCGCGTTTGGGAAGGGTGGTGAGGGTCTCCAGATCGCAGACAACGAGTCGGGGTTGATAAAAGGCACCGATTAAATTTTTTCCCAAAGGGTGATTGATACCGGTTTTACCACCAACGCTGGAATCGACCTGGGCGAGCAGTGTGGTGGGAATTTGTACAAAATCGACGCCACGCAGGAAGGTGGCCGCCGCATAACCGGTCATATCGCCGACCACGCCACCCCCCAAAGCCAGGAGGATGGTGGAGCGCTCCATACGTTGTTCCAGGAGGCGATCATAGATGATTTGCAAAGTGGCTTGGTTTTTGTGGATTTCCCCATCGGGAAGCACAATGGGCAGAACCGAATAACCGGATTGCCGTAAAGAATTTTCCACCCTGGCGAAAAAAAGGGGGGCGATGGTTTCGTTGGTGACGACGGCGGTCTGTCCTCGCAAGCCCAGGCTTTGCAGGCGCTGGCCGATGTGATCCATGAGGCCATTGCCAAAATCGATGGGGTAGGAGCGTGGTCCGAGATCGACGGTGAGTGATTGGCGGATCATGAGGCTCCCGATTGCGCAACGCGTGGGGTGATGAAAATAAGGAGTTCCGATTGTCCGTCTGTTTCGGTATTGGACTTGAACAACATGTCGCCAAGCACGGGTATTTTGCTAAACCCGGGAATGGAGGAATTATCGACAGTATCACTCTTGGTGAAGATGCCTCCCAGGACGATGGTTTCGCTATTCATGACCAGCGCTTGCGTGGTGACCTCCCGGGTGTTGATGGGCGGGGTGGAGCCGGCGGCGAATGACCCTACCGAGTTGTCGGTTACTGTAACTTTCAGGGATATGTAACCGTTGGGGGTCACATGGGGGGTCACCTGAAGGTTCAGGGAGGCATCGACGAATTGTGTGGTGGTGCCACCGCTGGAGGATTGGGTCTGGTAGGGGACTTTGGTGCCCTGGGTAATGCTGGCCTGTTGGTTATCCATGGTTAAAATACGTGGTGATGAGATGGTTTTGGCTTTGTTGGAGGTTTCCAGGGCGGCCAATTCCACATCGAGATCCAGGAGGGGTGACAAGGTGCCCATGTGGAAACCTATTTTCCCCGGGGCACTGGCAGTACCTCCCAGGTTGACCATGGTGGATTTGGCCATGACCGCCGAGGAACTTGTGGCTTGATAGACGGTCGAGGCATTATCGGCGGTATCGGCGATGCCAAAGGTGCTGTTGGCCTTGGGCTTGAAGGCGGCTCCCCAACTGATTCCCAGGCTGTTTCCAGAGGAGCGATTGATCCACACGATACGTGCTTCGATCAACACCTGGGCGGTAGGTTTGTCCAGTTTGGCGATCAGTTCCCGAATATTGGCAATATTGTTGGGGATGTCCTTGATGATCAGCGTACTGGTGCGGGCGTCCAGGGAGACGGATCCCCCTGCGGAGAGAAGGCGGGTATTTTGTTGCTCATTGTTGACGCCTTCTTTGAGGAGGGTCACGATATCCGCGGCACTGGCAAAGCTTACCGGGATCAATTCGGTAACGAACGGTTCCAATTGTTGCTGACTGGCCAATGTTTTACGTTTGGCATCCGCCGCAGTTTGGATTTCCGTGAGTGGTGCGATACGGACCACGTTGCCTTGCACTTCCTTACCCAGGCCTTTGGCGGCCAGGATCAAATCCAAGGCTTGATCCCAGGGCACTTCCACCAGACGCATGGTCAGGTTACCGGTGACGGTATCGGCCAGGATGATGTTGAGTTGACTGACATCGGCGATGAGCTTTAATGCGTTGTGAATATTGATATCCTTGAAATCCATGGAAATTTTTTTGCCGGTGTACTCAAATTTTTGGTTTCCTTTGTCGGTTTCCAACGTTTTCTGCGGTCGAACCCTGATCAGGATTTCCCGGGGTGTTTCAACGACTTCGTGTAGTGCGGCCGGGTGGGCCAGGCGGACCGTCAGGTGAACGGCATTGCCTTTGGCAAAGGTGTCGATGGCGTTGACCGGACTGGCAAACTGAGTGACGTCCATGCGCCGGGTCAGGCGCTGGGGAAGTTGCATGTTGGGCAGGACCAGTTTGAGGTCGGCATCGACCCTGCTGGTTTGAATTCCTGATTTTCTCAAGGAGGTGGCAATGTGGATGAGGGCATTATTGCTATCACGTTCAAAGCTGACATCCTCCACTTGCGATGCTTGACCCGGGGTTGGATCGGCGTTGATCCTGGGTTGTGACAAGATCAGCGCGGGCAGGCCCTGGATGGAGGTCAGTTCATAGCGAATATCGGGGCTTTTCAAGGTGACGATGAGACGGGTTTTTTCCCGATCGGCTGCCAGCGTGACGGATTTGACTTCCGGAGAGGTTACATTGTCCGTTTTGCTGTTGGCTGGCCCTTTGAAACCCGCCAAATCCATGACGATCCGGGGTGGGTTGAGCAATTTGTAGACCTTGGGTTTGGGGCCGGGTCCAATTCCTTTGATCTGGACGGTGGTTTGCATCTCCATGACGGAGGTTTCGACACCTTGGGCTTCGGGTAGGAACGAAGCAGATGGGTTGGATTGCGCAATGGTGATGACGATTCGGTTACCCTCGGCGACAATATCGGGAGTCAGATTTTTTTTCAGGCCGATTTCCAGTTTGACTTCGCCACTTTCGGTCTGAGATGGAAAGATACCAACGATATCGGATGCTTCCAGGAGCATGGGTTGCACCATGGGTCCCAGGCGGGCACTGGCAAAGGTCATGAGTAATCTGGGGGGGTCGGCAAGGTTGAAAACCTTATAGTGCAAGGGGCGTGAGCCGACGATGGTGACCATATGGCCACGGGTGGCAGGGCTGGATTCAATGCGCTCGATCACGGTTTGTTCAACCGTTGGGGCTTCAGGTTTGGCCGCAAAGTTTTCCGTATCCCTATCGGCTGCCTGGGCGACTCGGGGGAGCGCAATGACAGACAAAACCAGGAACACCAGGATGATTATGGAACAGGTTTGGCAACCGACTGTTCGCATCATTCTCATTTCTTGACCTCACTGGGCAATTTGAGCGTCACTGTTCGTGTAGGTTTGGGTGCATTCGGGTCGGGCAGGCGTTCTTCGACGATGACGGTCCCATCATTGATTTCGATGATTCGCCCTTCGTTGGTCCCCAGGTACTGACCGGGTTGCACCAAGTGACCAACGCCCATGGGATCTTCCACCATGGCGACAGGGACGTGGCCTTCAATCCTGAAAACGGTAGCGACCAGTTTAAGGCTGTCGATCTGAAAAGATTCCAGGAACTCCTTGACACGTTTCGGTTTTTCTTCTGGGGCCGGGCCTGCGCGGGTTGCTTCCATGGCGGCGGCCAGTTCGGGTGGGGGCTGAAACGGATTTCTTTTGTCGGTTTTTTTGTAACTCCAGGACACGGTTGCGTCCAATGCGATGTTCTCTTCGGCAAGAACGGGTTCGGCAGAGGCAAAGAGGACAGCAAGCAGGATAAGAACAAAGAACATGAGGCTATTTTTTCTTATCGAGAGGAGATTTATAGCCGGCATCATTTACTTCCAGAAACCGATAGGTTGTCAGACGCGCCACGGTGGTCATGGTTTCATTTTTAAGATCGGGAGTCATGGTTATATTGGAGAATGTGGCGATACGATTCATGCGGGTTACTTTGTCCATAAATACAACGATAGCGTGAAAACTGCCGCGCACATTGACATCAACGGGAACCTCGGCATGGATTGCGACTGGCAACTCCTGTTTGGGTGCAAAAAGGACGAACTCAAGCCCCTCTTCGTGCCCGGCTTCGGAAATACTGGTTAACAGCGCCGGGATTTCTTGCTTGGAAGGCAAATTACGTGCCGCTTTTTCCTCCTGTTTTTTTAATTCAGCCAGTTCTGCCCGCAGTTTGGGCAGGCTGGCGAGCATGGATTTCTTTGTATTAATTTTTTCTTGCTGTTCTACGATTTTTTTATCTACAGCTTCGATGGCGTCCAGGACATCCTGGAGGAGGAAGTACCAATAACCGGCCACCAGAACAGCGACGATGCCAATGACGATGGCGGCCTTTTTTTTGGCTGGCATTCGTAGAATGGCGATGGGGTCAAATCCGAGGTCCATCAGTGTCCCCCCTTTTTCTGAGCATCGCCTTCAGGCTTTGGATTGGCTGGTCTGGGGGTGGCGGTGTTGTTCGGTGCGGCATTGGTTCCGGGTGGAGTGTCGCTTTTGGGTCCAAATTGGGCTTCGAGGGAAAAGGCTTTGATGGCACTGGTTCCGGTATTGAGGGCCACCTGGTCCAATTTGACGCCACTGATCAGTGGTGAGGCGCTCAGGTTATTCATGAACATGGCGACTACGGCATTGGATTGTGCCATTCCCTTCAGTTTGAGTGTTTGCCCCTGGGTTGTAATATCTTTGAGCCAAGCTTTTTCCGGCAGGGCGTGGATGATGGTGTCGATAAGGCGGACGGGCAGGTTTCGGGCTTGTTTCAATTCATGAATAATTTTAAGTTTGGTTTCAATAATCAATTTGAGGTCGCGTATATTTTTTACCTCACCCAATTGTTTATCCAACTCGGCGATGGTTTGTTCATTTTGTTTTTCCAGGGCATTTCTTTCGTCCAGCAGGGAAGTGAACTGGATGTGTACCAGGAGAAGGATCCCTGCGGTAAGGATGGCGGTACCACCCCAGGAGGCCAGGATGAGATAGGCTTTTTTCAGTCTGCGGGCAGGGCGGTAAGGCAGCAGGTTGACGGTGGCAATCATTCAGCATACCCCGCGTAAAGCCAAGCCAAGGCTGACGGTGAACCCGGTAGCTTGTTCGCTTACGGGGCCTTTTTGTCCCAGGCCACGTTTAAGTTTTAGGATGGGATTAAAAACTTCGACGGGGAGATTTAAAAATTGTCCGATGCGGAGGTGGATTCCGGCAATGGCGGCACCCCCACCGCACAACAGGATTTGCTGCGGTTGTTCTTTGTGGAGGCGTGTCGATTGGAAATAATCCAAGGATTGACGGATTTGTTGCGCCAATTTTTCCTCAAAAGGTTTGACGATGGTTTCCCATGCGTCTTGCAATGGGGCCGGTGTTGCCTGGTCTGGGGGATGTTGCAAAGATTTTTGTGTTTCGTCTTGTGAGAGTCCGGTTTGTTCCATGACATCGTTGATCATGGATTTGGCGCCAAAGGCGAGATCTCTGGTGTAATCGATTGTGTTGCCGACCAGGATGATGGTGTTCATATTTTGGCTGCCGATGTTGACGACGGCGATGATTCTATCAGTTTCTTTGCTGCTATCTTGCTTGTTGGTCCCGGTTGCTGGCGGGATGTGGTTGATGTTGGCGGTGTTGAGTATCGGGCTTGTGCTTTTTTGTTTATTTTTTTTCCAGGGGAAGCTTTTTTTAGCCGCCTTGGAAGTGGGTTCGAAGGCGGACAGGGCGTTGGCCAAGCAAAAAACATCCAGGTCCAGCACGGTTGGGGCTAGCCCGGCCTGGCGACAAATTTCCAGTTTATCGTTGACAAAATCTTTTTTGCAGGCGGTCAACAGCACGGCCATTTTATCATCGGCATCGCCGAGGATTTGAAAATCGAGAAAGACTTCTTCGAGGTCGAAGGGTATATACTCTTCTGCTTCCAGGGAAATTTGGTCTTCCAGGTCCATTTCGGTCATTTTATCCACCAGGATTTTTTTGCAGATGATCGAAGGACCGCCGACGGAGAGGGCCACCTTGTTGGTGGAGAATTTGCCCTCTTTATGAAAATTTTTAATAAATTGAACCGCTTCGTCTGATTTTTTAATTTTGCCATCGCCCAGGAAGGTGGGTGGCAGAGGTGCCTGGTGCCATTTATGGAGCTTCCAGGTGGCACCGGAAGGACGAATTTCCATGGCGTGGACCATCGCCGTCCCTATATCCAGGCCGACAATGGGTTTATATTTTGGGCCGAGCAGGGGCATGTTCACTTTCCGCGAGATTGCTTTTCGGTTACGGTAACGCCCATATATAGCTGACTTGGAAGCGAGCTTACAAGCTTTCTCGTCATTGTTTTTGTCATTGTTCATCTAGGGTCCAGGATGGTTTCCAAAACAAATCGGTACAAGACGCCACCCAGGCAGGGTACCCGGAAGGCTGCGAATCCGGTTCCCGGCCAACCTACGGTGCGTAAGGGAAAATTCTTTGGGTGTTTGTTCAATATCGTTGCTCTGATGTTGCTGCTGGGCATGGCAGGCGGTGTTCTGACGTTATTGGTCTATCGCCACCAGGTCCGGGAATTGCCTTCTCTTGACGATTTGACCAACTATCAACCGAGCTTGGTGACACGTATTTTTGCCCGCGATTATCAGTTGCTAGGGGAATTTTACATTCAAAGGCGGCAATTCGTACCGATGAAGGATGTGCCGCCGATGTTGGTCAAGGCTTTTTTGGCGGTTGAGGATTCCCGTTTTTACGAACATATCGGCATTGACCCGGTGGGCATTGCGCGGGCAATGTACGCCAATCTGGCGGCAGGTCGGGTGACGCAGGGCGCTTCCACCATCACTCAGCAGGTGGCGCGTACCTTCCTGCTGAGTTCTGTGCGCACCGTGGATCGTAAAATCAAGGAAATGATCCTGTCGTTGAGCATTGAGAAAAAATTCACCAAAGATGAAATCTTGGAACTTTATGTCAACCAGATTTATCTGGGGGCCGGGGCCTACGGGGTGGCTTCGGCATCGCGCATTTATTTCGACAAGGATGTGTCGGAATTGAACATTGGGCAGATGGCTTTGCTGGCAGGTCTCCCCAAGGCGCCGAGTCGCTACAGCCCGTGGCGTTATCCGGACCGGGCGCGGGCTAGACAAAAATTGGTCTTGGGGCGCATGGTGGAGGTGGGGCTGATTACCACCGAACAGGCGGACCTGTGGGCGGAACGTGATTTTGGTTTGGCGCGTCCGGAGCGTCCTTTGGAACAGGTGGCACCCCACTATCTGGAGCATGTTCGCCGGAATATACAAAGTGAATGGGGTAATGGTCAGTTGTATCGCGGCGGGTTGGACGTGTACACCGCCCTGGATCCCGGGTTGCAGCGGGCCGCATACAAGGCGATCCTCGATGGTTTGGCCGCCTACGATCGGCGCCATGGTTACCGCGGGCCCATCCAGCGCCTGGACAATGTCCGGCGCGAGGCATTGCTGGCCTGGGTGGCTCAGCATCGGGATGAAAACCGCAGTGTGAATGGTTATATCAAGGGGGTGGTGACTGCGGTTGCCAAAAAGAATGGTGGCGCTTCCGTTTCCCTTGTTGAGGAGGGGCGGGAGATTCTCCTGACTTTGGAGGGGGTGCAATGGGCGAGAAAACAGGTGGGGGATAAAAAGACCCTGGGTCCGGCAATCACCAAAGTGGAGGAGGTGCTGTCAGTCGGGGATGTCATCTGGGTGGAGCGTGGCGAGAAGGAAAATACCTGGAAGTTGGCTCAGGAACCTTTGGCCGAGGCGGCCATGGTGGTGATGGACCCGCACACGGGGCAATTGTTGGCCATGGTGGGTGGGCGCGATTTTGGCAGGAGTGAATTTAATCGTGCGACGCAGAGTCGCAGACAACCGGGGTCGGCATTCAAACCTTTCCTGTATTCCGCCGCTTTTGACCGGGGGTACAGTCCCACCATGCGTATTGACGACAGCCCCTTGTCGATAGCCTTTACCGACCCGTCCACCGGGGAGGTGCGCGAATGGCGTCCGGAAAACTACGAACACAAATTTTATGGACCGACCACTCTGCGTTCCGCCTTGGTACATTCGCGCAACTTGGTGACCATCCGGTTGGTGAAACGCATCGGCTTGTCCAAGATTATCCCTTTGTTACGCCGGTTTGGCCTGGACATACCTCCAGAGCGACGTAATTTGTCGGTTTCTCTGGGAACCTATGAATTTACACCGTTGCAGATGGTTACGGGATATTGTGCCTTTGCCAATGGTGGCAAGCTGGTGGAGCCGGTGTACATTGCCCGTATCCAGGACCGTTATGGGCGAACGGTGTATCGTCATCGGGGGGGGGATTGTCTGTTGTGCCACCAGGAGCCCAAGGCGATTGTCCTGAAATCGAACGATACCCAGGATGCGTCGCAAAAACCCATGACATTGTTTGGCAAGAGGGTTTTGGATCCCCCCACCGCCTATCAGATGACCAATTTGCTCAAGGGGGTGGTGACCCATGGAACGGCACGCAAGGCTGTGTCGTTGGGCAGGCCGTTGGCGGGTAAGACTGGGACGACCAATGACATGCGCGATGCCTGGTTTATTGGTTTCAGCCCCGCTTTGGTGGCTGGGGTGTGGGTGGGTTATGACGATTATGGCATTTTGGGTGGTACGGAAACCGGGGCGATGGCCGCTTTGCCCATTTGGATGGATTTTATGCGGGAAGCGCTGAAAGAACAGCCAGCGACCGACTTTTCTGTCCCTGTGGGGATTCAGTTGGAACCGATCAATGCGGAGACGGGTGAGTTTGCCCAACCTGACAACAAGGGGATGGTCATGGAGGCTTTCAAGCCGGGGCAGTCGCCGTTGAGTCCCGAATTTCGCGGTGCCCCGTTTGGTGATGGGGGGACGGGTGATTCGGAAGTTCCTGGTGGGGGGATGGGAAATTTTGGTTCAAATCCGGAGAGTTTTGGTGGCATTCCGGGAAGTTTTCCGGGTATGCCGGATAGTTTTGGCGGGACTCCGGGAAATTTCGGAGGTACAAGCACTCAGCCGGGCAGACCTCCTGGAAGCCCTGGTGGCAGTCCTGGCAGCAGTCCGGGCAGACCTCCTGGAGGTTCCGGTGGTGGCAGTGCGCCGGGTATCGGTGACGGCCTTTACTAAGAAGAAGTGTTGGTTTGCATTGTTGTCTTGACCCTCTCGAAAGATGGAGGGGGATGTTTGGTTGGGTGGTCATGTGATGCGTACGTTCAGGGCTTATTTGGGTTCAGCGGTATTTTTCCTGTTTCTGGTCATCGGGATTATTGTGTTTACCGTATGGATCGTTGGGGTTTGGCCTGTGGCATCGCTGGGTTATCGGCGCGAAGTGGCCAGGAAATGGGCGGCTTACAACCGATGGGTGCTGCGTTGGAGTTGTGGTCTGAGCGATCAAATGGAAGGTAGGGAGTTGTTGCCGCAGCCGCCGTATCTGCTGCTTGTAAAGCACCAGTCCGCCTGGGAGACGGTGGTGCTGCATGCCCTGTTCCCGCCCTTTGTGCTGGTTTTAAAAAAAAGCTTGTTACATATTCCGGTATTTGGTTGGTCCTTGCGGGCTACAGGGCAGATTGCCATTGATCGCAGCCTTGGGGTGCAATCCATGCATGTCGTGCGTGATCGGGGAATGGAGGAGTTTCAACGGGGTGTTTCGGTTTTGGTTTTTCCCGAGGGGACGCGAGTGGCTCCGGGGCAGGTCGGTAAATACAATGCGGGTAGTATTGCGCTCGCCATGGAGGCTGGGGTTCCGATTGTACCGGTGGCGCATAATTCGGGTTCTTTCTGGGGGAAGCGGGCCTTTTTGAAAAAGCCGGGGGTGATTCAGATTCGCATCGGGCCTGCCATTGAAACCAGGGGGCTTGATAAACGAGAGCGTAAAAGGGTGTTGGAAGAGGCGAAAAACAGCATCGAAGGGATGATGGCTTTGATCCAAAAAGCATCGGAACACGGGTGAAGACGTTATTTGGCATGGGGTCTGCCTGGTCTGGTGGTCTCGATTATGCATTCTCTTTCCGGTGTTGCCCAATTATGGGTATGTTTCTTATTCTTAAAGTTCATCCATAACGGGAAGGGGATGCCAATGGAGCGTGTCCATCACAGCAGGTTACGCAAATTCAAGGAGAGCGGCCTGATCATGGTGTTATCGGTGTTGTTGTTTGGCTGTGGTGGTGGTCGTGGTGGTGGAGATACCGCTTCAGAAGAACGGACGGTTGCCAGTTATGCTTCCACCTACAGTGGCACCTGGTCGGTGATTCTCATTTCAACCGGGGCGGTCCAAGACGTTGGTACCTGGACTGCAACAATCAATGATGCGGGTGTGGTCTCTTTGACTACTACTGGTGGCTCTGGGAGCAATGGGGACACATGGGTGGGTACGGTTGACAAGACCGGGGTACTGAACATCTCCTCATCGCGGGGAAGTACCGCTGCCGGGACGATTACCACGTCGGGTGTTGTGAATGCGTCGGCTACCGGGGTTACGACCAAATTTATGATGAGCGGGGCTAAAAATGGCTCTGTCCCCAGCAGTGGGACTCTTCCCGAGGGCACGCAAAGACGGATGGGTACTCTGATCGGTGTTTTCGGGGTTGCACCGGCGGATGGTGTTTATTACAAGACAATGCCGGGTGATGTGACGGGATTGACCGAAAATGGGGGGCAATTCCGGTATTTTCCTGGGGATCGCGTTACGTTTTATCTGGGCAGTGACGATACGAAAGGGATTCTTGTTACAGCCGCCGTACCGGCGCAATCTCGTATTTCCCCCCTGGAGGTCTATGACACGCGCAATACGGGGGACCGCAGGGTGGTGAATTTGTCACGTATTCTTTTGAGTTTGGATGATCATTCCATTCCGGGGCGTTTGGTGATCAGTGAGGCCATGCGCTGTGCCGTGGACGTGGAACGATCCGTGATCCTTGATCTCAGTCGCCTGGATTTCGACTATGATCCCGAACTGGGAAACAGCCAAAACCACGCCAAATTTGTGAATAGTGTGACGGCGAGGTTGGGTGTTGCCAAGGATTTGGTTGCAGCTTCCGTTGCCCAAAAGTTCCTGGAAACCGCTTTGCAACAGGGCCAAGGTGCCCCCGGGTTGGTTGCTGGGGGGCAGTGAATGGTATTGTCCAGTTTTTGCTGCCTATGAAAAATGCACTTCCGAGTGTGATATGCGATAATTTTGGTGGAAATATGGATAAAACTCGGATAGGATTCCACGCAGATGATGGCACAATGCTTGGTGTCACATGGGCTGTCGGTCAGGCGGTGCCACATCCGTGTCAGCGGTGACGGACAGCGCGTCGATGGTAATCACGGTGTTTTTCTCAGAGGCGTTTTCTCAAGGTTGTTTTTTCTCAAAGGAGTTGTACACATGAAAAAATTGGTTCCTGTTGTCCTGGCTATGTTTGTCGGTGTTGGTTTCAGTGGTGTGGCTCTGGCTTCCGACAAGCCGGCTGATCCGAAGGTGATGGAAGCTTGCAAGGGTGCTGTGGCAAAAGACACCAAGCTGTCCCCCGAAGATGCCAAAAAGGCCATCGAAAAGTGCGTCAAGGATGGTGGCCCCAAGGACAAGAAGTAAATTTTTTCGGGAGTTTTTTTCCCGAAATTTAAAGAACGCCTCCGTACCCTGGGATAGAGTCGTTCTCCGTTCGCAGGAGTTCTGCCATGAAGGTGGATGCTCAAGTGGGTGGGGGATGAGGGGTTGGAGGTGTTTTTTTGTCTTCAGGAAATGGCGAATTGATGCGGGTGTGATTCCGAATTGGGATAAAAAGATTGATAAGGTTGAATAAGTTATTATTTCTTGCAATATTACTTGGTGATAGATATGTTTCATTCTTGGGTTTTATTAATAGTTCCATTTTTTAATGTTTCATTAATAGTACAGAATATTCTCAAAAAAATGTGAATTTACCTGCTTGAATTTTTCATCGTTATTCGTTAATTTGTCTTCGTCCAATAATCTATAAAGAACGATGACGGAGGCAAGAATGAAATTTCGCTACGTGGCCATTGTTGCCAGCGCTGTTCTGACGCTGGGTTTTGCTGCCGCTGCGCATGCCTGCGGAAAGGTTGGGCAGGAGTGCGCGTGTGGTAGCCATTACGCTTATCCAGCTACCTGGAAGTCGGGTGGATGGCTCCAGTTGCACAATCAACCTGGACATAAGGAAATTGGTAGCATTGGCACGCAACGCTTCCATGTCCCCGAAAAGGGTGTTTATGCCATCTATCCTTATGGTTTCCATGGGCATTATTGGCTGGGTGGCCCCTATGTCGTCGATTATTATGGTGTGGCTGGTTATTACGGTTTGACCGGGATAGGCATGTGCGGATGCCACCACCATCATGCTATGAAAGTACCGTGTGCCGGTACTGATGGGGCCTGCAAAAGCGGTCACCACATGCATAAACAGGAGAAGGAAGAGTCTAAGAAGTAATCGGCTTACTCTCAAATGCAAATTGATGTGACGGATCGTCAATTGTTGGAAGTATACTGGCGGCGGGATGGTTTGTTTCTTTAGTATTCCCGTTTACAGGTTGGATCTTTTCTAACTACAATATGGGGTAATAGTATGAAAAAGACATCGAAGCTTTCTGTATTGGCTACCCTTTCCCTGGCGGGGGCCATCTTTGTCGGGTCGAGCCTGACTGCGGCTACGCCCGCCAAGGCCGATGCGGTTGTTGCCACTTGGTTGGCAGGTGCCGCACTGGGTTTGACCCTGTGGCATGATCCCTGGCCCGTTCGTGCAGCCCTGGCTCCGCTCAACCTGTTGACCGGCACACCCGTCAAAATTGGCTACGCTCCCCATTCCCACGGCTACTATGGTATGTACGACAGCTACGTCCATGTTGGCGTTCCGGGTTATGTCAATGAGGCGGTTGTGGCTTCAGGGCATCAATGCCCGTGCAAAGCTGCCAAGTGACAGATAGTACGAGAACCCTGTGAACGCTTATTTGCATCGGGTTTATGTTTTTTTGCTTGAGGGAGGGTCCCAGTGTTTCGGGACCCTCTTTGTTATTTGGAGTTGCTGCTTATTTCCTTGGGAATCGTGATCGCTACCGGCTCGCAGTTCCGTGTGTCAGAAGTGCCGCTGGCGTTGCCGGATGGGGCGGAAAGGGGAATGGAGGTTCGATAATGGTCATCGGTTTTGGGCCGGGTGCTGCCAATTTTCTTTCCGGTTTCAAGGTAATAGATGGATTCGGCAATGTTGGTGATATGATCGCCGATTCGTTCCAAATTTTTGGCGATGAATAAAAGGTGGGTTCCTTGTGTGATGTTTCTGGGCGAGTGGATCATGACCACCATGAGATTTTTGAACAAGGCATCAAACAAGGTGTCGACCAAAGCATCGCCATTCCAGGCTTCCAGGGCGGGCGTGGAATTTTTTTCAGCCCAGGATTGGCGTATTTTTTCCATAAAATCAATAATCATATGTGCCATGCGATTGATTTCCGCGATGCCATCCATGGGGGCGAAACTGGTGAGTATGGCCACCCGTTTGGCAATGTTTTTGGCCATATCCCCCATGCGTTCCAGGTTGGATGCTGATTCCAATGCGGCGATGACCCAACGCAGATCGACGGCTTTGGGTTCGCGCAAAGCGAGAATTTGCACGGTCTTTTCCTTGACCAAAAATTCCAGCTCATCGATTTCCTGATCGCGTTTGACGACGGCGCTGGCCAATTCCAGATCACCCGTTGTGACGGCGGTGATGGCGTCTTGCAAGAGAGAGGTTACCTGGTCGCACATTTTCAGAACCACGGCGTCAAGCTGACGCAATTCCTGATCGAAGGCGTGGTGGATATGGTGATCCGGAGTGATCTTGTTCATGGCTCTCCTCAACCAAAACGACCGGTTATATAATCCATGGTTTGTTTTTCCTTGGGTTCGATAAAGATTTGATCGGTGAGGCCGAATTCGATCAATTCACCCATATACATATAGGCTGTGTAATCGGAGATGCGTGCGGCCTGTTGCATGTTGTGGGTGACGATGACGATGGTGAACTCGGTCGTCAGTTCGGCGATGAGTTCTTCGATGTGCATGGTGGAGATGGGATCGAGGGCTGAGGTTGGTTCGTCGAGCAGGAGAACCTTGGGTTTGACGGCAATGGCGCGGGCAATGCACAAACGTTGTTGTTGTCCCCCGGACAAGTTCATGCCGTTCTGGCCGAGTATATCTTTGGTTTCGTCCCACAGTGCCGCTTGTCTCAGCGCCCATTCCACGCGCTCATTCATTTGTTCTTTGGACAGTTTTTCGTGCAGCCGCACGCCGAAGGCAATATTTTCGTAGATGGACATGGGAAATGGGGTTGGTTTTTGGAACACCATGCCAACCTTGGCGCGCAGCATGTTGACATCGATGGAATCGTCCAAAATATTTTGTCCTTCAAGCAACAATTCTCCCGTGGCGCGTTGTTCCGGGTACAGGTTGTACATGCGATTCATGGTGCGCAGGAGGGTCGACTTGCCGCAGCCGGATGGACCTATGAATGAGGTGACATGGCGATGGTAAACATTCAGGTTGATATCTTTGAGTGCATGGTTTCTGCCATAGAAAAAATCAAGATTTTTGGCGACGATGATGGCTTCCAGGGGCTCCGTTTGTTCATTGATGATCATTGCGTGATCCACACGGTTTGCGGTTTAGGGTGTTTATTGTTTGTTTTTATTTCCCAAGAAGAGACGTGCCAAAATATTTAACCCGAGAATTCCAAGGGTAATCAAGAATACTCCGGCCCAGGCGATCTCCTGCCAATCCTTGAAAGGACTCATGGCAAATTTAAAAATGGTGACGGGCAGGTTGGCCATGGGTTTGTTCAGGTTGATGCTCCAGAACTGGTTGGAAAGGGCTGTGAACAGCAGGGGTGCGGTTTCACCGGCGATGCGGGCCACGGCCAGCAGGATACCGGTGACGACCCCGGCCATGGAGGCTTTCAGGGTGACTTTCAGGATGGTGACATGTTTGGGTGCCCCGAGGGCGAAAGCCGCCTCGCGCATGGTATCGGGCACCAATCGCAGCATGTTTTCGCTGGTGGCCACCACCACCGGCAGGACGATCAAGGCCAAGGCGAACACCCCGGCCATTCCGGAGAAATTGCCCATTTGGGCGACGTATGCGGAATAGACGAACAGTCCCACGATGATGGAGGGTGCCGACAGCAGGATACCGTTGATAAACTGGGTCGCTTGGCCCAGCCAGGTATGACGTCCGTATTCGGCCAGATAGATGCCGGCCAGGATGCCGATGGGTGTTCCCAATGCGGTGGCCAGAGATATCATGATCAGGGATCCGACGATGGCGTTGAGCAATCCACCGGGCTCGCTAGCCCCCGGGGGTGGGGTCATACGGCTGAACAGTTCCCACGACAAACCGGTGACGCCAAGTTTCAAGGTGGTTGCCAAGACCCACGCCAACCAGAACAGCCCGAAGGCCATGGCCAATAACGACAGGCCGAGAGCTACTTTGTTAACCAGCTTTCTTTTTTTATGCAGATCCACAAATCACCCTTTAAAGCTTGATGGCAGCCTGCCTGGAGAGACGCAGGAGCAGGAGTTTGGACAAGGCAAGGACAATGAAAGTAATTGCAAATAAAATCAATCCAAGTTCCAGCAGGGCGGAGGTATAGAGGACCGATTCCGCTTCGGCGAATTCGTTGGCTAGGGCGGAGGCGATGCTGTTCCCTGGGAGAAACAAGGAAAATCCATTAAAAGTGTTCATGTTGCCGATCAGGAAGGTGACGGCCATGGTTTCGCCGAGGGCGCGTCCCAGTCCCAGCATGATGCCGCCGATGACGCCGACCTTGGTATGGGGGAGGACGACGTACCAGACGACTTCCCAGGTAGTGCAGCCGACGCCGTAGGCGGATTCTTTGAGCATGGGTGGGGTGACGGCGAAGACATCACGCATGATGGAGGCGATGAAGGGGATGATCATGATGGCCAGGATGATGCTGGCGGAGAGGATGCCAATCCCCATCATGGGTCCGGTGAACAGGGCACCGATGAGTGGCAGATTGCCGAAGGTGGCGTTCAAGGTGGGTTGGACGTATTGGGCGAAAAGGGGGGCATAGTAGAGGAGGCCCCACATGCCATAGACGATGGAGGGGATGGCGGCCAACAATTCGATGGCGGTTCCCAGGGGGGTACGGAGCCAGGGGGGGGATAATTCTGTGAGGAACAGGGCAATGCCAAAGCTGATGGGGACGGCGATCAGCAGGGCGATGAGTGATGTCACCAATGTTCCATAGATCGGGATCAGGGCGCCAAAGGTATCGAGGGGTGGATTCCAGTCGCCTGAGAGTAGGAATCCAAAGCCAAATTTTTGGATGGCGGGCCAACTGCCGTGAATCAGAGAGATGATGATGGCAAGCAGTAAAAGCAGTGTCAGAAGTGACGCAGCGCGGGTCAGGTTAAAGAAAACGGTTTCGCCAAGCTTATGCCTGGTTTGGTCCGTGAATGTGGAAACTTCGGTATTGGTCATTGCCGCTTTCAAGGTTCGGGAGGGGTTGGTCCGCGCCATTTCTCAAGAATGTTGCGTTTAAGGCGCGGACCGACCAATTGTAATCTATTTGCCGGCAGAAAAAACGGGTTTGCCGGCACCATCCTTGATTTCTCCCCAGGATGTTTGGATCAATGTGATCAGGCTTCCCGGGAGGGGGACATAATTCAATTCCTGGGCCATTTTGGCACCCTTGTTAAGGCACCAGTTGAAAAAGGCCAGTGTGGCGGCTCCCTGTTCCGGTTTCTCTTGCGCCTTTTGCATCAGGATGAATGTTGCCCCGGTGATTGGCCAAGAGTCTTTGCCCGGTTCGTTGGTCAGGATTTCATAAAATGCCGACTTGCTCCAGTCGGCATGGGAAGCGGCGGCTTTAAAGCTTTCATCATTGGGCATGGGATAGTCGCCATCGGCGTTTTGCAGCAGGGCGTATGACATTTTGTTTTGCAGGGCGTAGGCGTATTCCACATATCCGATGGCACCCGGGAGGCGTTGCACGAAAGCGGAAACGCCCTCGTTCCCTTTGCCACCGAGACCCACGGGCCATTGGACGGCGGATCCTTCACCCACTTTTTGTTTCCACTCGGGGCTGACTTTGGACAAATAGTTGGTAAAAATGAAGGTGGTGCCGGAGCCATCGGAACGACGTACCACGGCGATGGCCACATCGGGGATCTTTAATTTGGGGTTTAATTCGGTGATGGCTTTATCATTCCATTTGGTGATTTTCCCCAGGTAGATATCGGCCAACACCATGGGGGTCAGGCGCAGTTCCCCTGGTTTGATGCCCTCCAGGTTGATCACCAATACTTCACCACCGATGACGGCGGGAAATTGTGTCAGCCCTTGTTTTTGCAATTCTTCGGGTTTGAGAGGCATGTCGGAGGCACCAAAATCGACGGTTTTGGCGGTAATCTGTTTGATGCCACCACCGGAGCCAATCGATTGATAATTGATTTTATGTCCGGTTTCTTTTTGATAGGCATCGGCCCATTTGGCATACAAAGGGGCGGGAAAGCTGGCTCCAGCGCCTGTGACTTCGGTGGCGGATGTGGACACTGGTACCCAACAGAGTGTTGTTACGGCAATCCAAGATAAAGAAAGCCATTTTTTTGTACTCATCATAGGGTGGAACTCCTGAATTTGAAGCGGTAAATGGAAAGACAAAGATCAATTTTTTGAGTTAATTCCTATTTCTGTAACGCGATTTACCAGGCTACGCCGGTCCAGGCTAGCCAAAGGGAGGTTGACAAACAAGGTGATGCGATTGAGGAGCAATCGGTAGGTTTCATTGAATGCGGCTGCCTTTTCAGCGATGCTGCCAGTCACCAAAGCGGGGTCAGGAACGCCCCAATGGGCAGTAACCGGCTGTCCGATCCAGACTGGACAGGTCTCTTTAGCGGCTTGGTCACAGACGGTGAAGATAAAATCCATGCGGGGTGCTTCGGGTTGGGCGTATTCAAGCCAATTTTTTGAGTGCAGGTGTTCGGTGGGGTGATCAAGCATGGTCAATACCCTCAAGGCATCGGGATTGACTTGCCCAATTGGCCTGCTGCCAGCGCTGAAAGCCGTGAATCGTCCTTTTCCTTCTCGTTCCAGAATCGCTTGGGCCATGATACTGCGGGCTGAATTCCCGGTACATAAAAAAAGCACGTGGTAGAGTTTATCAGCCATCCTGCGTTCCCCATCTTGGTTCATCAGTGGATACAGGGCATTCGACGACCGAGTTGCCACTTTGCTTACAACAAATTGCGTGCCACCCGCAAAGTGGGTGATGAAACATGAGCTGGAATCGGTCTGTAATCTTTATGCAGTCTGAAATTTTTTCGTTGCCGTGGTCGGAAGGCGAACCCATCGGGATTGCCATGACGGATTCTGTTTTTTGCAAGAATCTTTCATTTGTGCAACGATTCTTTCAGTGAGCAGTACTTGTTGTCCAATATCTGAATCTATTGGGGAGGACCGGGGTTATGTGACAAGCCACTCGATTTGAGCGCAAGCTTCTTGGGCTTGTTCGGACAGGGTGTCCCCCCCTTCCAACCAGGTGATGGTGATACCACGCCGTTCCATACGCCGGAACCAGGTTTCCTGACGTTTGGCAAATTGAGCGATAGCGCGTCCGAGTTCGGTTTGCAATGTTTGGATGGTGATTTCCTTGCGGAGGTAGCGGGAGACCCAGCGGTATTCCAATCCCATGGATTCCATGCGTTCGTGCGTCATACCCTGGCACAGCAGGTGTTGTCCTTCTTCGATGAGTCCGTTGTCCAGACGGTACCGGAGTCGATCTTGAATGCGTTGCCGCAGGATGGTTCTGGCCCAACGAATACCCAGGACTTTGCTGTGCAGAGGGAAGGGGGTGGGGGTCGGTGTTTCGGAAGCGGCAATTTCGATGGCGCGGATCATTCTGGCACGGGTGGTCAGATCGGTAGAGTTGTGCAGACGTGGTTTGAGCGTCTCCAGACGTTGTTGCAGGGCATCATTGTCCAAGAGTGCCAGCTCCAGGCGTAGCGTTGGGTTTTCGGGCACCCTGGTCATTGGGTATCCCATCAGGATGGATTCCAGATAGAGTCCCGAGCCGCCAACCAGACAGGGGAGGTTGCCCCGTTCGGTGATGGAACGGATGGATTGGTAACAGCGCCCCTGAAAGTCAAAGACGTTGAATTCGGTTTGGGGATCGACGATATCCACCAGATGGTAGGGCACGGAACCGTATTCGTGGAGGTCTTTGCCGGTACCGATATCGAGGCCGCGATAAACCTGGCGGGAATCGGCGGAGATGATTTCGCCTGACAAGGATCGGGCCAATTCGACGCCAAGGCGGGTTTTTCCGCTGGCGGTCGCGCCGATGATGGCCAGAAGGTTATAACAAGGAACGGTCATGCAACAGGTGATCGATTGTTATTGCCCGATTTACATGACATGGACGCCACCGCAGTCGGAGGGTTGGTCGATCACATTCCAGATGACTGGTGCCACGCTACCGGGATCGGCAATGCGGGTGCAATGCTGGGGTGCCGTTTTTTCAAAATAGTCGGAGGCACGAAACAATCCGGTCGAGGGAAAGCCATCATCCAGTTTGATATCGATCTGTTGCAACACCTGAACGGGTAATTGGCGACCTGTGAACAAAAGTTCCGACTTGCGATTGTCATCGTTGCCGTTTATGGGAAATCCGTACTGTTCATTGCCGTAAACCAGGAAAAAACTGCCGTTGAATCCGTTGGGCAGGCATGTGCTGGTAGCACAGTTCCAGCCGAAGTCCGGGTCGGCGACGGCGTTGCCGATATGGGCGAGGTTGCCATCGTAGGATCCGGCGATGATACCTGCGACGGAAAGGTGTTTCCATGCCAGGATGACTTCTTTGATTCGTTGCGTGGCGACTAACGGGTCGGTGAGAGCCACTGTGGGATCTTCGCCAATCAACCGATTGCCATTACCATCATCGGCACCTCCCGGGGTCAGGCCGGGTATGTTGGTGGAGGCTTTGTCGTAATCCCCTGGGTAGGAACGATAGCGGTCCATGAACATGGCGATGGATGCTTTCAGGGATGTCGAGGCGTCGATGATGTTGTGTACCTTGGCGTTGGCGATCATTTCCTGTCCTTTGAGAACACCTCCCAGGAGCAGTCCGATAATGACCACGACAATGGCGATTTCGATCAAGGTGAATCCCTGTTCTTTCTTCATTCCGTTGTTCTCAGAGTGCATGTTGGGAACTGGGGCCTTGATCATCGTTTCGGCCAAAGCGCATGGAAGATGCTTCGGCTCCGTCTGGATTCCCGCTTTCGCGGGAATGACAAACGACTGCGATCTCAGGAGATTTTTTCGTCATTCCCGCGAAAGCGGGAATCCAGAATGAGTTGGCACGGACGAAACGATGATCAAGGCCGGAACTGGCAGGACGACCATCTCCTTGTAATAGTAAAATACTTCTCATCATTCATCCAGTGAATTTGAATGCGTGTTGACATTTAAAGCTTCTTCAATTGAATCTGTGCTGGGCCGTTTTATGGGAACGCCCCGTCCACCAGGAGTAAGAATTCGGGGTGGCCAGCATCCAATATGAATTGGGCAATTGGCTTGTCCAAGACGTGCCATTTTTTGTATAAGTAAGGAAGTAATGATTTCCTTACATGGGAGATTGCCATGACCAGCATTGCCAAGATTACTGCTAAGGGACAGACTACTATTCCACGGGAAATCCGGGAGGTGCTGCATGTAGGGCCGGGAGATCAAATCGTTTGGGAATTCCTTGATGATGGTACAGTGCGGGTACGACGAGTTCAGCCTTTGGATCTGGACTATCTGCGGGCATTGGAAGGGACGATGTCGGAGTGGCATGGTGCAGCGGACGAGGAGGCCTATCGTGACCTTTGAACGTTTTTCCGTGGTGCGGGTGCCTTTTCCCTTTACTGATCGGGATGTGTCCAAGAATCGTCCGGCGCTGGTGCTTTCGGGAGCCGATACTTTTAACACGTTGGCGGGTCATTCGGTGTTGGCCATGATCACTTCCGCTGGCAACGCGCCCTGGCCCTTGGACTGCCTCATCGAGAATTTTGACCATGCTGGTCTGCCTGCCCCATCCAAAGTGCGGTTCAAACTTTTTACTCTGGATCATCGGTTGCTCCGTGGGGTGTTGGGTCGCCTTGCCGAAGAGGATGCAGGTCGCGTCACGGCAGCCCTGCGGCAGTTGCTGGGAATATAGTACCGATGAGCCAGAATGGTAAGGCTCCCAAAAAATTGATCGAAGTCGCTTTGCCATTGGATGCTATCAATGTTGCGGCAGCGCGGGAAAAATCCATCCGCCATGGGCATCCCTCCACATTGCATCTTTGGTGGGCGCGGCGGCCCTTGGCGGCGGCACGGGCGGTATTGTTTGCGCAGATGGTGAACGATCCGGGTTGGGATCGGGGTCATTATTCTGGAAAAACCAAGGCCCAAGCAGACGCCGAACGGGAGGAACTGTTCCAGATCATCCGTGAACTGGTGTTGTGGGAGAATACCAACAACGAGGAGGTTTTGAGCAAAGCCCGTGCAGCCATTTGGAAATCGTGGCGGGAAACTTGTGAACTCAACAAGGGGCAGTCAGGGTTTGATCCAGAAAAATTGCCTGCTTTTCACGATCCTTTTGCGGGTGGAGGGGCCATTCCCCTGGAGGCACAGCGCTTGGGATTGGAAGCTTATGCGTCTGACCTCAACCCGGTGGCGGTGTTGATCAACAAAGCGATGATTGAGTTTCCCCCCAGGTTCGCCGGGAGGAAACCGGTAGGGCCTGTCCCAGAGGGTGAAACACAGGTTCGGATGACAACGGCATGGCCTGGAACTGCCGGGTTGGCCGAGGATGTGCGCCGCTATGGTCATTGGATGCGGGAAGAGGCGTTCAAACGGATCGGTTCTTTGTATCCCAAAGTGGAAATCACCGCAGACATGGCCAGGGAACGACCCGACATTCTGGGGTTTGTTGGGCAGAAACTAAACGTTATCGCCTGGTTATGGGCGCGGACGGTGAAAAGCCCGAATCCGGCTTTTTCACAGGTTGATGTCCCCCTTGTTTCTTCCTTTATTCTTTCCAGCAAGGTTGGAAAGGAGGCGTATGTCGAGCCCGTTGTGGAGGGAGACACCTATCAGTTTGTGGTGAAAACAGGGAAGCCCCCGGAGTGTTCCAAGTATGGAACAACAGCCGGTAAGCGGGCAGCCTTTATTTGTCTGCTTTCCAAATCTCCCATCGACTACAACTACATTAGAAACGAGGGTAAAGCCGGGCGGATGGGACAGCGACTCATGGCCATTGTGGCCGAGGGTATTCGCGGTAGGGTCTTCATTTCTCCTGCTTTGGAACAGATCGCACGAGCCGATACTATCCGTCCCGGGTGGTCACCAGAAATGGAGTTGCCGAATAATCCCCGTGACTTCAAGACACCAAACTACGGCCTTACCCGATTTTGCGACCTCTTCACCCCCCGCCAATTGGTGGCGTTGACCACCTTTTCCGATCTGGTGCAGACGGTGCGGGAGAAGGTTATCTTCGATGCGATAGAGTCAGGGATGGTCGATGATGATCTGGGGTTGGATGCTGGTGGTCTCGGGGCCAGGGCTTATGGGGATGCGGTTGCGGTGTACTTGGGGTTGCTTATCAACCAGGTTGCCAATCATTCTTCATCGGTGTGTGGCTGGAACTCAGTCAACACGCAAATGCGCAGTGTTTTCGCCAGACAAGCCATTCCCATGGTATGGGATTATGCGGAAAGCAATCCCTTCAGTGTTTCTTCGGGAAGTTTTCATAATCTTTGTGCGAGGCTGGTCAAAGGGTTTTCTGCACTTGGCTCTGGTATGGCTGGAGTCGTTGTACAGGCAGACGCTGCCATACAAGAGCAAGCGGAAGGCAAGATTGTATCTTCAGACCCGCCTTATTTTGATAATATAAGCTATGCAGATTTGTCGGATTTTTTTTATATTTGGCTTCGGCGCTCCCTGAAATCAATCTATCCAGCACTTTTTTCCACGTTAGCCGTACCAAAAGCTGAGGAATTGGTAGCAACACCCTATCGTCATGGCTCAAAGGAGAAGGCCGAGACATTCTTCATGGATGGAATGTTGCGGACTTTCCACAATCTTGTCGTTCAGGCGCACACTGGATTTCCGCTTACCATCTATTATGGCTTCAAGCAATCGGAAACCCATGCGGTTGGTACGACCTCTACGGGCTGGGAATCTTTTTTGGGGGCATTGATACAGTCTGGTTTTGCGATCACGGGTACATGGCCTGTTAGAACAGAGAAACAGGGGCGGGTGATCGGCATTCAGGCAAACGCCCTGGCTTCCTCAATCGTCCTGGTCTGTCGCAAGCGTGACAAGAACGCCACCAGCATCTCCCGCAGGGATTTTCAGAGGGCGTTACGCGAAACTCTGCCCAATTCTTTGGAAACCATGCTTGGCGGCACCCAAGGGAATTCTCCTGTAGCCCCAGTGGATTTGGCTCAAGCCGCCATTGGTCCGGGCATGGGCGTTTATTCCAAATACGCTGCCGTACTGAATCAGGACGGCACACCCATGTCGGTACATGATGCCCTGATGATGATCAACCGGGTGATTACTGATTTCTTGACCCCGGAATCAGGAAGTTTTGACAGCGATACTCTTTTTTGTTCGACCTGGTTTGATCAATATGGCTGGAAGTCTGGTCCCTTTGGCGAGGCGGATACCCTTTCCCGTGCCAAGGGTACGAGCGTCGAAGGGGTCAACGCGGCGGGAGTCATCGAATCAGGTGGTGGCCAGGTGCGATTGCTCCCATGGAAAGACTACCCGGTTGATTGGGATCCGCAACAAGACAACAGAACGCCGGTCTGGGAGGCCTTGCATCACATAATCCGGGCATTGAACACGCAAGGGGAGTCGGAATCGGGGCGTCTGCTTTCGCGCATGCCGGAACGTGCCGAAGTTATTCGCCAGTTGGCCTACCATCTTTACACCGTGTGCGAGAGAAAAAAATGGGCCGAAGATGCCCTCGCCTACAATGAGTTGATGACCTCCTGGCACAGCATTGCCGAAGCGTCCCAGAAAATCGGTCGTATTGTAACCCAAAAATCCCTGGACCTTGGAGAGTAAAGACAAGAGCATGACGAACTCTCTCATTGTCTCGAAGAAATCTTGGCAACTGCCAACGCAACCATTTTCGTGTTACTCCCATACAGAGAGGGGGCTGGTGCGGTGCTGAAACTCGAAGATATTAAGAAAAATTGCCAACTTCTAGGCGTTGAGGACGGCGAGATTGTCCGTGTCGTCAGCATGGATTCGGTTGGCCAGGATGGTCAAGGAGGAATTGCTCAAGTTTGACGGCACCCCGTTGTTTTCCGAACGGCGGGCTTACACAGTTCTCTACGAGCTGTCGGATTTGGAAGCAGTCCTTTATGCGGACGTTTCGCAACAATCCCGATGTCCTGATCCTGTTGGCCACCGATGCCGCTGGTGAA
>JADGCN010000209.1 GCA_015228975.1 Magnetococcales bacterium | reverse complement strand
GGGGACGAGATCCCAATCGCGTTTTTGAAATGCCATGATCGCTCCAGGTTCAACTTGAAATCCGGAGATTGATTATGACCACATCCGCAGCACAACAAAATCTTTTGACTCCCTATCAAGCCGCTGAAAGGCTTGGGGTGACACGTCTTACTCTGGCCAATTGGAGATGTACAAGCCGTTATGATCTTCCTTTTGTAAAAATTGGCCGGGCGATCAGATACAAGCCGGAAAGCATCCAGGCGTTTATCGAAAAGCGAACCCGTGGGCAGGGTTGAGGGAAAGAACATGGGCCAACAAAAAAGCCCGTGCGGGAACACGGGCAATCAACAAAAATCTCCCCCCCAATCCCACGATCCCAGGCCAGTTATTGAGGTCAGAGGTGGTGGCCTTCCAGAAATCGTTGTAAAGGCACAATCGGTTCTGGCCAATAACCAGTCCGTTTTTCAACAGGGAGGGCGATTGGTCCGACTGGTGACACTGGCAAAAGATGAAGAAGCTGGAGGTATCAAATATTCGTCTGGTAGCACCGTTGTTCGGCATGTGGATCCTGCATGGCTCCACTTGGATCTGACCAGAATTGCGCAATGGAAAAAATGGAACCGACAAGGAGACGTATATACTACCAATGCCGACAAAGAAACTGTCAACGCGGTTCTGTCCAATGCCGGACAATGGCCATTCAACGAGTTGCAAGGGGTAATCGAAGCTCCCACCCTGCGCCCGGATGGCTCAATCCTGGATTACCATGGATTCGATCAAGCCACCAGATTGTATTTGACGAAAAACCCTGTGTGCCTTGACAAGGTCAGGCTGGAAAATCCATCCAGGGATGATGCCATCAAGGCCCTTGCCGGTTTGAAAAAGCTGATCAAGACTTTCCCGTTTGTCACCAATTCCGACCTTGCCGTTGCTTTGTCTGGCATCCTCACAACTGTCATCCGGAGGTCACTCCCAACATCACCACTGCATGCTTATTCTGCGCCAACCCCAGGTTCTGGAAAAAGTAAGTTGGTTGAGTTGGCCAGCATAATTGCGTCTGGGAGAAAGGCTCCAGTATTCAACCATGGAAAAACCGATGATGAGTTTGAAAAACGTTTAGTATCGGCAGTGTTGGCAGGGGATGGGCAAATTTTCATCGACAATGTTTCCCGTCCACTTGGCGGTGATCAACTATGCCAACTGCTGACACAAGAACGGGTTCAAATTCGCCCCCTTGGGGCATCGGTTCAAGTTACAGTACCAGCATCATTGACGATTTTCGCCAACGGAAAAAACCTGGTCTTGCCGGAAGACATGGTCAGAAGGTCTTTGCTTTGCTCCATTGACCCAAGATGCGAGAGGCCAGAGCTTCGGCAATTTGATTCTGATCCAGTGAAAGTGGCCGAATGCAAAAGGGATGAACTTCTTACCTCTGCCTTGATCGTGCTGAGGGCTTTCCACCTGGCAGGCCGACCAGGGATGGGACTTATTCCCCTTGGAGGTTTTGAGGCATGGTCAGGTTGGGTGCGTGCTGCATTGGTCTGGCTCGGGGAGGCTGACCCCTGCCAGACAATGGAGATGGTACGGGCAAACGATCCTGAATTGACCAGGTTGAAATCTGTGCTGACAGCATGGTCAACAATTTATGGAAATCGACACTTGTCTGTGCGGGAAATCATCGAGGAAATTTCCCGTAACCAATGTTCAGATGATGTCAAAACCTTGCGGGCGTCTCTTCTTGAGGTTGCCGGTGATGGTGGGTTGGTCAACTCAAAGAGGTTTGGGAAATGGCTTGCGAACAATAAACAACGCATTGCAGACGGGCTGCAAATCGAGGATGCGGGGATAAGTGCAGGGCATAAACTCTGGCGCGTAATTGCTGCCAATGGTGGGTTGGTGGCTTTTGGTGGGTCTGTTTTTAACCCTCTACGCGAGAAAGAAGAAAATAAAATATATGCGCAAGCGCACGCTCACGCATGTGAGGATGGCCAAAAAGTAACCCACCAAAAGCCACCAACCCACCAGATTGACCCCAATGACAATCCAGATTTCTGGAACCCATTTGAAATGGGGAGATCCTGATATGAGCCAAATTCTCTCCAGGCTGTCAGAATCCGGGTTTAATGTTTCCCTGGTCGGTGGTGGGTTGCGCATTCACCCCACGCCAGGGCCGGACTTGTTGGCGATGGTCAGACAGCACAAGCCCGAACTGGTCGCCTTGCTGCGCTTGGGTGTCGTAAATGATCCTGAACCAACCGACACCACGACCCAGGCAGCGAATGACGAACAAGGGGGAAGCGTCGCAAACGATCCGGAGTTGCTAGGCTGTTTATCACCTAGTGGGCCAGACCTACCCGACACCATGGCCAGCAACGACACCCGAGAATCCAACCAGGGGAAAATGATCTCTTCCTGGATAGAGCCATCCGTTGACCTGCCAGATTTCAACCCGGAACCCTTCGACCAGGAAGCATCTGAGGAACGAGCCGCCATTATTGAGCATGATGGCGGTATCCCCAGGGAGTGGGCCGAAGGCTTGGCGCAATTGTGCGTCATGGACCAACAGGCGGATATCCCGGTAAAGTGGCAGATATTTTATTGAGATAGTTTATTGAGTACCGTATTGACCATACGGGTTACTTAATATGCTTGGTGGAGTTGATGCGTATGGATTATTTATTGAGTTAGGGGAATACTGACTGCCGTATTGACCGTATGGATTATTTATTGAGTCAGGGGAATACTGACTGCCGTATTGACCGTATGGGTTTGATACAGAATTAGGATCAAATCCATTACTGCTAAGTGTCCCGAGAAATCTCCCTCCTGGACCGACTATGATTGGAGGACCTGCAATTGCCGTTTGAACCCATCCGATAGCGAGAATTCCGGCCACCAAAAACAATAAATTTCCATTTCTTTTCATTATGAAACTCCGTTAGAATCTTTAACCTGCCCAGCCTAAATTATATCTTAATATTAATCTTTGTCAATTCATTTTTTTCACTCGAATGGAACCCATAACCCGGAAACCGTACCCCTTGGCATATGTGGTCGCATCAACACGCAATCGCCAGCCTGTTTTTCTTTGCGGTTCCCATGAAAAATTTTCCCAGGGTTTACCTGGAGGAGCGGCATGGCAGGAAAAAGAGCAAGGCATGGACTCCCAACCCCAACCCAAAAAAATTTTGCGTGCGCGTGGGGGCCTGATACGCATCCGGAGGGATGGCTACTTTCGGATTTTGCGGGTTCCCGTCTTTTACGATGCAGTTACAATAAGTTAGATAAACGAGCAACCTTTAAGCGTACCATATATCAAAATCACATATGCTGGTGATTTTACCTGCAATTTTAATGCTTTATGCTGAAATGGCGGCTTGTCGTTACACTTATTTTCCATATTTATTGCAAATTCCTTCCTGTGCTGGCCGGAATCACTCCTGGTTGGCCTGTTTTTTTGGACCAACCCGATACGAGCAAATTTTTGTCGCCATTGTGGTTATAGTTGTGGGTAGGAGAAAATATCAATTTCAAATGTGAATAAAATCAGTTAGTTGAGTTGATTGTTAGAAGGACTATCACGCCACCCTGCGTTCCGAGCAAGTCCGAAGATGTCATGAAAAGCCAGCAAAAACAATTGATTTTTTGTTTCCTTGTCCGAAACCGTCCAACGCAATATGATCGAATCCGTGTTTTGATTATAGATAGAATTGTGGGTAGCCTGGTTTGGAATCCCGTGTGGGTAAAAGCAACGGGCAAAAATCCGCATCCAGAAATCAATCAATACGAAAGTAGAAACATAAGATATGTTCCTCCAATCTCTATGAGGTCTCAACATGGCAAAATTCGAATTGTCGGACCCAATGTTGCGTCTCCCCGACGTACTAAAATTGATCGGGGTATCACGATCCACGCTTT
>JADGCN010000208.1 GCA_015228975.1 Magnetococcales bacterium | reverse complement strand
AAATCTCCTGAGATTGCAGTCGTTTGTCATTCCCGCGAAAGCGGGAATCCAGACGTAGCCGAAGCATCTTCCATGCGCTTTGGCCGAAACGATGATCAAGGCCCAATTTTGCGATTCAGGCGGGTATTGCGACCGGACGATTCTTCCGCTGGGACGGTGTTGATGATGACACTGGTCTTGATCGTGGTGGGCGGGGCCATAGCGGCGACCCTGGCCAACATGATGACCAATCGTAGTCAGAGCATTACCAACGCTTTGTCGGCGACGGAGGCTTTGTATTTGGCCGATTCGGGACTGGAAGCGGCGGCCATGAGTCTTCGACAACAAAATTGCAGTCAAAGCACATGGAGTGTTGGACCAACGGCTGTCAGCTCGGGTGGAGTCATACGCGGGTACAATCAATTCAGTGTGACCAATTATACCACGGGCGGTGGTGGTTGGACCTTGGCCGGTGCTGGGTGGGTACCGTCACAGGCTTCTCCCAGGGGGATACGCGAGGTCCATTGGGATGTCCCCCGGTGCAGTTGTGTCGCTTCGTTTCCTCCCATTTACATGGATCCTGATCAGGGGACCATTCAAAGCATCACGGGTGGAACCTTGAACGGTCATACGATTGCCAATGCTAGTGGTAATGCTGTGGATGAATGCGCCCGGGTTTATAGCCAAAGTGCCTTGACCTTGCCCAATTTTAATGCGGCTCCGTTTCAATATCCTGATTTTTCAACCATGAGCTTTGGCAGCAGTGATAATACCGTTTGTACAACCAGTAAGGATGCCGCTTCCCTTTATAAAACCCTAACGGTATCGCCTAACAATTGCACCCTTACTTTTACAACGGGATTGCCTACGACGATACTCAAGATTGAAAAGTTGGTGATCAACGGCAAGAATGCAACGATCAAAATGCCGACCGGGGCCACCAATCTGACCGTGTACATCAAAGAATTGCAGATTAATAATTCGACCGCGACCTTGAATATGACTCCTGGCCATTATTTTATCAATAAGATCATAATCAACGGCAGCACCACCAAATTCAATTATCTCAGCCCGGGGGTCGTCAATCCGGTTCCGTCCAATGTCAATTTACATACCTGGTTTATGGACCTCGGGGATGGTTTTACCGTATGGCTCAACGGGGCTTCCGATCCTTCTACCCAGAATCCGGCACTGTTTAACCTGTGGTATCACAATGGCACCGAGACCTCTGGTCAAAGCGGTCAGTATAACCAATGGAATGGGACAATGCGGATGGCGGGTGTGGTTCTGGTGCAATCGGGGGTATCGTTTACCCCGGGATGGATACTAAAAACACAAAAACTGAATGGGGGTATTCTTTCCGCTGGTCCGTTGTCACTTTTGTTGTACAGCACGGACGTTTTAACGTATCAAAAAGCGGCCAAAGATGCGGTGGCACAGCTCCTGACACCGGCTGTGCCACCGGTTCGCATGCAGGTGGGGACGTTTAATGAGGTTCGATAAGTATTGTTAAGGGGGAGGTTAGTCCGTCTATGAAATGGTACGAAAGTTTGCGTTTCAAAATTGTCCTGGTGATTTTGGCTTCGATGCTGGCCGTGGGATTCGTTTTCAGCTATCAAAGCTACCATGAGGCCCGAGATGCCATGGAGCGGGAGTCCGCGAAAACGGCACAGGTATTTCAGGATATTGTCCAAAACCAGATTCAGGTGCGCAGCAAAGACCAATCTTTGGTTTTGGAATCATTGCTGAATGATCGGGCTTTGGTCACAGCCTTTGCAGCACAGGATCGTAGAGCCCTTGGGGACATGACCGTCTCTTTTTACAAAGGGCGAATGCTGAGTAACTATCAGATTGATCAATTCCAATTTCATCTTCCCCCGGCGATCAGTTTTTTCCGGGTTCACGAGCCGGAAAAATTTGGCGATGATCTCTCTTCGTTTCGTCAGACGGTCGTGGTTGCCAACCAAAGTAAAAAGCCGGTGGTGGGGGTGGAGGTTGGACGGGGAGGCCCCGGTTTGCGGGTGGTTTATCCCGTTTTTCAGGGTGACAGGCATGTCGGCTCGGTGGAATTGGGGGGGAGCCTCGCCGATGTTTTTACCGTAGCCCACGAAACGACGAAACTGGAATTTGCCATTGGTATCAAAGAAGCTGTCTTCAAAGCCGCCAAACGTTTTGCCGACAGCAAGGCGGATGTGGTGGTGGAAGATACCCTGTATTACAGTTTTTCAACCCCGGTCATGCGCGATCTGGTTCCTCTGGGGGCCCATAGTAGCGCTTCGGCTACCATTTCCTTCGCGCAAAAAAAATGGGTGGCTTCCCGTTTCCCACTGAAAGATTTCAGCGGTCAGGAGATTGGTCAGGTTTTGCTCCTGAATGATGTTACGACCCTGCTGGAACGAGCCAGGAACCGGATCCTTGGAAAGGTTGTTCTCATTTTGTTTTTGATCGGCATTGTCAGTACCGGGCTGTATGTCCTGATGCAACGTTTGGTTCTGCAACCGGTGAACAGTTTTGTAGGGATGACCAGCCTGTTGGCGGAAGGGGATTTGACGGTTTCCCCAAAAAATGGGCAAAAAGGTGAATTTGCCGTTTTGAGCCATGCTTTGAGTAGCATGGCAAGCAATCTGCGGCAATTGATGCTGGGCATTTTGGATCAATCCAAACAGTTAACCGCCAGCGCTATGGGTTTAAACCATGTCGCAGGGGATCTGAGTACCGGAGCGGGAGATCTTCATAACAAAGGGGAACAAGGGGGGGGCATTGCCCAATCCCTCAATGGACAGATGACCGGAGTGGAAGAGGCTGTGCAAGCGATGACGGGCTATATGTCGGATGTTCTCTCTTCAGCGCAAGAATTGAACAACAATATGGCTACTATTTCTGCTGCGGCTGAAGAGGCTTCGGCCAGTCTGGGCACGGTAGCGAATGCCGCTGGCAATCAGTCGGAAGGGATGAACAAGGTGCGTGGAGCGGTGGAGCGTTCCAGTGACAATATTGCTGCGGTTGCCAAGGCCGTGGACACCATGAATGCCTCGCTCAACGGGGTCAAAGAACGGTGTTCCATGGCGGCAGTGGCCTCGGATGAGGCGGCTCGGGCGGTGGAGGCCAACAGTGTCGTCATGGAAAAACTGGCGCAATCCGCCAAGGAAATCATGATGGTGGTGGGTATGATCCGTGACATTGCCGAACAAACCAATATGCTCGCACTGAATGCCGCCATCGAAGCGGCTGGGGCGGGAGATGCCGGCAAGGGGTTTGCCGTGGTGGCCAATGAGGTGAAAGAGTTGGCCAGACAAACCGGTGACGCTACCCACCAGATTCAAGAAAAGATTCAACAAATTCAAGATCATACTGATAGCGTCAATGACGCCATGGAACAGATGAATCAGCGGGTCAAACGCATCCGTTTGGCCAATGGTGACATTTTGGATGCCATGGTGGAACAATCCAGCTCCGTTACCGAGGTGGCCCGATCCATGGGCGAGGTGGCCCGGGAGACCGAATCGGTGTCCAGTCTGGTGGGAGAAATTACGGTTGAAGTCAATGAAGTCAGTAATAGCGTGCAGGAAATCGCCTTGGGGATCAACGAGGTGACACGCAACGTTTCCGCTGCGTCCATGGGTGTGGAGGGGATGACCCGGTCGGTGGAGAAGACTTCGGCGCATAGTGCAAAAATCAGTGACGCCGTGGCGGAAACGGTGTTTCAGGCGGCTGATCTGGCCAAGCACATGACCGAGGTTATGGAGTCGGCGGAAAGGATGGACGCTTTAAGCGCCATCATCACCGATCAAGCACGGGATGCCCAACGAATCGCGGGCATGTTGGATCAGGAATTGCGCCGATTCCGTGTGTGAGTTACTCTAACGCCTGCTCAAAGGGGGACTGTATAATCTCTCTGGGCTGAAAAGTTGGTTTGCCCTGATTAAACCGCAACCAACGCGGGACACGTAGTTTTCTAGCGTCATTCCCGCGA
>JADGCN010000207.1 GCA_015228975.1 Magnetococcales bacterium | reverse complement strand
GAGGGGTTGGAACGGGTGGCTTGCGATCCCAAAAAGGCGACAAAAATGGGAATCGAAGGACACCGATTCATGGCGAACCATCCTTGGAATCGCCAATGCGACCTGGTTCTTGACTATATACTTACAGAATCATATAACAATTAAATTAATCTAATGCGATCATGTAAATAATTTTAAGCTTTAGAATGATAATTTTCCTGGAAATGATCCCTATAAGATTGCATATAAGATCGTTATCATGTGATGGAATCAGGGAACGAAAATGTCTCGATGATCATGAACGATTGAGGGGGAGGGAAAATGAAAGGAAATCTGGTTGGTCTTCTATGGATGACGATGTTGTTGTTTGCCGCCTGTGCGCGGATTCCCACGAGCGTCGAATACCAAAGCGACGCCGGCAGAGTGGATATGATGGTGGTTCCTGTGGGAACCTGGGAGCAGTGGCGTGACGAAATGGCCCCGAAATTTGTCATGGAGTCGGGGGAAAGCGCATTGAAACTGGTGGATCAGGACACAAGGCAAAGAGAATACAGTTTGTCTAAATCATTGAACATGATCGCCAAGGCAGCCCTCCCGACCCATTCTTTGGAACGGACGGTGAAAGACATCACCGGGGCGCAGGATCAACCCGATACCCATACGTCGGACACCACTCAAATAACCAAATCGGGTGAAGTTCCCCAAGTTTCGGAACCCAAACCGAATTCCGCCGAAAGTAAGGCAGCAGCACTGCTACCGGAAAACACCCCTGGAACCACTCCCTTGGCCCGCGACCCCATGATGAAATATTGGACCGCCAATGCCCTGTATCAAGAGGTCAAACTGCTCGATAAATACCTGGAGAGGGCCTATTTTGGAAAGAACTACATCCCCTACGTTGTTCGGGTCAACGTCCGCACCACCCCCTTCCAACGGGAAGCGGACTATGATGTGTATACAACCCTATCCATCTTTAATGAATCCAACGATCCTTCCCTTCGAAGAAAAATCCGGGTGGTCCCCCTTCTCGTTGCGGATAACCTTGAGAGTACCTCCGAACTGATGGCCCATGAAAATGTACGTCAAATGGGTCTGGGTCTTTTGGGTATGTTGCAGGGGATTGGCTTTTCAGCCTCATCCGATGCTCTCAGGGATGAGTTGGAGCGGATGCGTGCCCGTTCATTCAACAGCCTGTTATCCGTGGGTCAAGTCGGAGAAAATACGGTGGGAATCCGCCTGGGTGCCATGCAGGGGCCTGACAATACCTATCGGACCGTTCCCCGCAACAGCACGGTGACATTATTGGTACTTGTTGAAAAAGATTCTCGCAACGAGGATGAGGTTGTGTTGCAGGCCTATAGCAACTCCATCTTTCGTAACAGCCAAACCGGTGAAAAACTCAAAACCTATGGAGGGGATGTAACTAAGGAGGGACTACAACGGGTAGCCAATCAGTTCTATCACGAATTGGAAGACCTGTGTGGACAAGGACAGGCTCCTCCCAAACTATTGACTGTGGAACAACTGCACGAACTATTGGTTTTAGTGGTCATGAACGATCAAATTGGTTTTTCAAACCGATTCACTCAGATGACTGAAATTCACAATCTTTGCATAGAGAAAGGTGTTGCGTTTGGCAACGCACTGTGGACGGGGTTGTTAGAGATGGCGGAGGCAAGCAAATGGCGTCGTCACCAGTTCATGGTTCCCATGAAAATTGCACAACACCCCCCCTTGCCTTTGATGCCTATAAAGCAGACAGCCCTTTTGGTCGATGACACAACACAGTCTACCGTTATTCTCAAAGGTGGAAAAAACATTACGAAAGATTCCAAATTTCTTGGACACCTCGTGGCTTATAAAAAGAAACATGGTGCATCATGCCCCTTGCACCATCTGAACACCAAACCTCCCACCTTTGACCTGTTAGCGGACAAGATGATTCCATCGGAAGATGGCACTTCTTTTACCTTTATTTTTCCATCCGTGAAGGGGTCACAACTGTCAGGGGATTGCATTTATGTCACGGTGAAAGCAGTGGATAACGATGGAAAGGAAATCCTTCCGACTCAGGAATACTTGGCTAAAACCGTGAAGGGAACACCAAAAGACGCTTGTGCGGATACCTCACAACTATCGCTGAATACCGGAAGCGAGACACTCAGTGTCGTTGCTCCGGCATCTGGGAACCCAAACCCCACTGATCTGGTGTTTACCCTCGGCAGATCAGCAAAACCCAAGGAAAAGGCCGTTGCCGTGGAACTCACACTGAGTGGTGGACAAGTGCATTCCATGGCGGTGGATGGCAGTACAAAAAACTTGGAGTCAGCCCATGGGGGCTATTTCGTGCAGCTCCCCGCACATTCGGGGACAAAAAATGAGCCGGAAGATCAAGTACTCAAGATACAAGCGACGCTGATCCACCTGCATCCAACCCAGGAGGTCAAGATATTTGCCAAAGCCAAGGACAAGTGCGTCAAAGAACCTCCTCCCTTGACACTCGTTCCTGTGAACGTAACTGCCGCCGCTGGGAAATAGGCGAAAACCTGGGGGGTACCGCCTCCAAACTCCCGCCGGGGGGATAATCCCCCCGGCCCCTGCAATACATATGAGATCGTTTCTCAATCACTATCGGCGTGAAGGGACCGGATCGATTGCAACTCAAAACCACGGCCCACTTTTTTGATCGTCCCGGAGCAACTGATCGTCTGCTCTTTTTTATGGGCGTCGATAGCGACCTGATAATCCTGTTCTTCCAACAACATAGATATTTTGCGTGGTTTTTCGTCAACGAAGCCTAAAACCGTTACGCGCCCCCTTTCCTGTCCTTCATGGCGTTCCAATTTCACCACAGGACCTTGCAGGTCGAAATCCTCAAGTGGCGAGCTTTCCCGCAATAAACGCCCGGCCTCGGCAATAAACGGTATTCTATCTTCTTGGAATGACACCATTGTCGGCATTTCCTGGACAAGAGGCCGATTGCGAGACCAGGAAAATGAGATGTCTACCCGTCTGGCATGATCATCGCCACCACTTGCCAAACCTGTGACGGCATCGCACAGGTTGGCACTGACCCCTTCTGTGATGGTATCACTGAAAGCTTTCAGATCCTCACTGACAGCCGCCTGCTCCGCAGCGCGTTGCATGGCGTTCAAGGCACGCGAAAGCCCTCCAACCACCTGTCTGGGGAATGGCTCTTCCACATCCAGGACGCCCTGACCAAATCGCAGCAGTGGGGCCACACGGGAATGGATGGCCAAAATAGTGCTGCCGCGCTCACTTTGGCCAATACGCACCCCTTTCAGGTAATCCATAGCCTGGGTTGGCCTACGGGTAGGAAAAACAGCCTTTGGTTGAATGGTCGAACAGGCTGCCGATAACATCATCTCTCTGGCTTGCTGAGCAATCTTGGCGTGTTCGTCAATAGACACACTGCCATCGGCTAGGTCGGGGTCCACAAGCCGCACCCGAATCACGTCAGCACCGGTAGTCAGCAGGTCGTTGAAAATCATCAGTTGCGATCTTTGTTCCACCGCCTCAAGCAGTTGGAGTGTCTCGCTCATCCGCAAAGCATAATCCCGGTATTCCCGTTGCAGAGGAAGGAGGATTTCATAAGCATCATCCTTGACCCATATGGACCATTTCCCTTCGGAGCTACTTTGTTGGATCCAACCGGTCGAACGCAGATAGGCGGCGATTTCTAACGGCATCAGTTCCTTCATGAGGGCAGAATCACAGAGCATGGTTTTCATGGCGTACCTCCCGTCCCGATACGGTTCATGAGAGACCTCAAGTTATCCACCGTCAATAGCTGGTTCCGGGGAATGGTCACCGTTTTGTTTGTGGTGTTGTCCATGGTCGGTTCGCCACGCAGGCTGACCCAATATCCGCAATGGCGCAACAGCAACTGATCTTCGGTAGTTTCAAACCAGTCTGCCAAGTCATGCGTGACCGGCGGTTTGTTCCAATTCCCTTTGCAATAAACTGCGATCAAACCACCATTCATCACCGACCATCACCTCCAAACAATGCATG
>JADGCN010000206.1 GCA_015228975.1 Magnetococcales bacterium | reverse complement strand
TCGATGCGGCTGGAAAGGTTGGCCTCCTTGAGAACGTGCATTTGCAGGTACAGATTTACCTCGGGCACAATCATGATGAAGGCGTTCAATTCGCCCAGCGTTTTGGACGCCCGCTCCAGCAATGTGCCAATGCGCGGGTCGTCCCAGGACCACTCCTGGTTGATGGGTGCAGGGTGGAAGCTCTTGTACTGATACTGCTGACGGAGCTTGCCGGATTGAAATGCCTCGAATTTCACGATTCCGACCGCTTGTGAAGGAAGGTGTTCGGGTGTGTTGATAATATAATGATCTTTGATGCAATAAATATACCTGTGAAATGTTATAGAATAGCCCGGAGCTTGGCTGCCGCATCGTCCAGAGAACGAATCCCTGCGTTTACCTGGGCGAGACCCACCTCATTCTCCCGAGCTCCGGCGTTGATGGCATTCATGGCAGCCACCACCTGACTGATTGCCAGGGATTGTTGTTTGGCATTTAATGAAATCTGCTGTGTTCGTTCCAGGCCGGTTTCCATGGCTTCGGCGATTTCATGCAGGACGACCACCGATTTTTCGGCCATTTCGACGCCTTTCGTCATGGTTTTGCTCCCTTCATCGGTAATCATCACCGTGGCATTGGTCGCCTTTTGGATTTCGCCTACCAGGGCGTTGATGCGTTTCGTGGACCATTTGGATTCATCAGCCAGTTTGCGGGTTTCCAAGGCCAGGACGGAAAAACCCTTGCCATGCTCCCCGGCACGCACGGCCTCAACAGCGGCATTCATAGCCAACATCTTGGTCTCATTGGCAAAATCGGATACCAAACGCGAAATATCCCGAATCTGATCGGTTTGTTCACTCAGTTCAAGGATATGATTAGCTATCTGGGAAACTTTCTCCTTGGTGTCGGTCATGCTGTTGCGCAAAGATTCCAACTGGCCAATGCCAGAAGCGACAAAATCGCGGGAATTTTCAGCCAAGGTGGTCGTTTCAGCAGCATGCTCTGCGGTCTTTCGTGCCGAACTGTCCAGTTCCGCCAGGGTGACGTTGGTTTCGTTGACGGAAGAAGCCTGCTGGCTGGCCGTCAGCTCCTGCTGCGAAACCCGACCACGTAATTGTTCGAGAAACGCAGATATGGTCTGCGACAACTCCTGGAGTCGCGACATGATGCCCAGGCCGATCCGCCGACTGAAAAACCACAAAACCAGCACAACAATCAGGCTGATGAGGGCTATCCCCCCTTGGATAAGATACAACGATTGGTAAGCATCACTCAGAGAAATCGTAGTAAAAAGCGCCCATTTTTGCCCCCCGGGTAGGGTAATCGGGGAATGATTGGCCAACACTTTGCGCCCGAGATAATCGGTCATCTCTTCGGCGGCGTGCCGCATCCCCTGGATCGCCTCTTCCACATGGGTGGAAGTCCAGGAGAGGTAAGGGGTTACATGACGGTAGTGCTGTATCTTTGCCAGGACTGCTTCGTCTATTCCGTGATTTCGCAGGGCGTCCAGCGCATTTTTGGGATCCTGAACCAGGAGACGAATGTTGCTGCGGAAAATATGGTCCGGCCCAATAAGAAAGCTCTCTCCGGTCCTACCCAAACCGATCTCCTGCCAATGTTCTCCGTTTTGGGTAATGGCTTCGATTGAGACAACGGAAAGTTGTAAAGCCACGGCGCCAACCTTTTGTCCATCCAGAAAGATTGGAGCGACGACAAATCCACGGGGACGATTGAAGGTGGGCGGATAAGGCTCTAAATCGGCCAGAAAAACCTTGCCTGGTGTGGTTTCGGCCATAGCCTGAGTGACGGCTCCCGATAACAGTTTTCCTGCATGAGGACCTGACTTTAAATTAAGGCCAAAATCAAGATCCTTCTGTATCGAATAAACAATTCGGAACTCTTTTGGCTCGATCAACAGCATGTCATGAAAACTGGAACGAAGCAGAAAATTACGCAAAAGGGGGTGAAAGCGGAAGTGGGCCGAACCATAAGGACCGTCTTTGTCATTGCCGTCCAGTTTGTCCCTGCTTCCCGCAGGGAGAGGATTTTCGCCAATATAGCGGGATTGCAGCAACAGCCCTGTGCGACTGCGTGGCCAGAATTGGCTGATGGCATCTTCCGGTGCCATTTGCACACGGGTTGCCAATTCGTGGTAGCGGGTGCGCAACTGATTCGTACGCATTTCCTTGTCTCGATCAAATTCAGGTCCAAGTTCCGTTTCGATCCCCGCCACTGCCTGGGTAAATTCTACCAGGGATTGTGCGATGATGCGGTTTTCGGCCATTGTCATGGCCTGATTGGAAACATTGGAGAACAGTCTTTCCAATTCTCTGGCGTTATTGAGATGGGTGGCGGCAAGCTGATGCGTGGCACTTTCTTTCAAGGTGGGCGTCAAAGCGAAATAGGTAAACAGGTTGATACAAATCGCGGGCAGTAACCCCGCCAATAGAAATCCATGAGTTATTATTTTTGATAGGTTAAATCTTGTTTTCATGGTGAAAGGGACTCCGCAACCCGTCAATGGGATGATTCTCAAGGCGTTTGATCAACGACCAGTTCAGGGGAGGACAATAATCTGGCTGGATGAATGACAGATAATACATCTCCCTGCCAACGTAATGAGCCCAGGAAATGATCCTGCCCCTCATCTTGCATATTTGGGAGAAAACGGGTTTCGGCATCCTGGTAAACCACCTCGACCACCTGATGAACCAGAAACCCCAGGATCTCATCCTCATGGATTTCCACCAGTACCGCTTTTTCCATAGGGGTCGCAATAACGGGAATCTCCAAGAGACTGGAAACGTCCAACAACGTCACCATTTCCCCCCGGCGGCTCATGATGCCGGCGATGTGCCCAGGGCAACATGGAATCGGGGTCATTTGGGTTGTAGTGACAAAACCGCGCACCGTCTCCATGGCAAGGGCCAGCCGAGTCTCGTGCAGTTGCACAATGGCAAAGGCTTGCACCATCGTCGTATCCGTATCGCGCAAAGGATTTGTCAAACGTCGTGCGCGCTCACGAAACACACTACGATCCCGTTCCGATGATCCAGGACTGAAAACGCGGGGATGCGATAAGTTTTGTCGTGCTAGATAGATTTTTTCATCTTTGCCACTGATTTCAGACATGGTTTGCCGATCCATCGGTGACAAAAGAGTATGGTGGTCCAAAAGGGCGATGATTTGATTTTCCAGGCTGGCTACCCCGGACAGGAAACCATGTCGTATCCCGCTGCCTTCTTCATCGCCCAGAAGCATGCGAAGTTCTTTGGGTTGCCTGGGTTGCAGATCGAGAATACCAACAATATGATTGGCAATGACGGCGACATCGACTTCATCGTGTAAAATAATGATAATGAGAAAGTCTGAGATGTTCCATATTTTTTCCGGGGCTCCCATTCTGGCTTCCAGGTTAATAACCGGCACCAATCGGCCTCGTACATTAACCAGACCGGTGACGTGAAACGGCAAATCTTCCAGGGGAGCGATCTCGGGCAGGCGCACAATTTGTCGTACAACTTCCGCCTTGAGGCCATAGTGTTTACCGCCAAGCTGGAACACCAGGTAAGGCCAAGTGGTGGTCGTCTGGAAAGAAAAAGCGCCCATTCAACAATTCTCATGGATCATACAGGTAAGATCGTCAATCAATGTTTTAACGGGCCAACGATCCAGGGGGCCCACGAAATGATTCGCGGGTTTACGCAGCAAGTGATCCAATGCCGCCTGCCATTCCCGCCGTGCTTCCTGTCGCCTTCCAAGTCGTGCCAGGATGTTGCCTAGCTCAATTATTGCCAAAATCTCACCGGGGTTAAGGTAGATGCTTGTCTGAAAATGCTGCATGGCATCGCTGAAACGCTGTGAATCAGACACTATCTGCCCAAGCAGATAATGGGGTGCCGACGCCATGGGATCCACCCGAATCGCCGCCCTACAGGTTTCTTCAGCCTGGGCAAGCTTTCCGAGGTTGGCCAACGCCCAGGCTAGCAGGGTCAGAATGTGGACATTGTTGGCATAAATCGACAGGGCAGATTCCCCCTGGACTTGTGCCAGGGCATTGTGTCCGTCTAGGATAAGCTGACGCATTCGCTCGCACGCCTCTTCGGGGGTAACAGGATTCTCGCCGATGAAACGCGCCGCAACAGGGGATCCCGACTTGGAAAATGTTTTGGAAACAGCTCCCATGCGGACATCGGCCTGGAAATGTTATAAAAGCAGCGGTTTGAAATTGTTCTTCC
>JADGCN010000205.1 GCA_015228975.1 Magnetococcales bacterium | reverse complement strand
CACTTGTATCACCATGGCGGTATAGCCTTTACACGCCAAGAACAAATTTACCGTGCCCTTTTTCCGCAGACGATGCGCGGTACACAGGGTGCGTAAATAAATGGCAGAGGTGAACAAATTTTTGACAACCCCGGGGGAGAATGTGGTGTGGACGGTGCGTTCATTTTATTAACTAATTGAAAAAATTATATTCTTATTTAAGGTATGAAATTTGCATTATCGAAAGTCGAAATGAAGATCCCAAACAGGAAGCTCATAATCCATGCGGATCCACGTTGGACACGAGCCATTCATCAGCTTAAGTTGGGAAAAAATATTTTTTGACTGTCACCAAGACTTGTACAATGGATACGGATGGGTTAATAAAAGCTAGCAGGCCAGTGAGGGGAACGAATCAAGCAACGACCAACGGTGCCCGGGATGAATACCCAACCCGAGGTCCTTAAACCAGTGATCGCCCAAAAAGGTCAGCACTGAATCCAGGGCAGACCCCGAAAACGCCAACCGTTAACACTGGATCGGTGATGGTTGGCGTCCCGATCACCCTCAAACCCCTCCAAAACGTTATAAACTACGGTAAATCCTGCTTCCAACAGGAAATTACCAGCATCAATGGAACGGTGACCGGAACGACAAATCAATAGAATGGTTTGCCATTTGGCGGCAACTTGGGAAACTTCCGCCAAAAAATCGGGATTGATTTCAAAGTCGGGAGCATCCTGCCAGGGTATATTGACAACCCCTGTGGGACTACCGACAAAAAAATGTTCAATCTCGGATCGAATGTCGATGAAAACGGTGTTGATTTGTTGCGCCAAGTGAAAAGCCTCGTGCGGCAGCGCCTGGAGAAGTTTGGGATGGCGAGGACTATGAGGAGCTGAAGGTGCCATGGAATGGATACTCACAATAGATAAGGAAACAGGAATGAATCGTGCGGAACTTAAACGCAAGCCTAGCAGGACCGAGGCCAAACAGGCAACAGGTCCGTATGGCCCTTGCGCCATCCGCGCAGTCACCAGCATGAACAACGGGCGAACAACCCAAAGCTGGATCACCCTGGAACGTTAAAGCTCTTTTGAAAACTGGCAAGCTCATGGCTCAAGAATTCTGGACCAGACGAAAAACAACCCCACGCGCTACCGGAGCAGTCGGCCCGGGTAATACAACCGGGCGGCGTGGCAGTATCAAAACCTCCATTTTGGCCAACCAAAAGGTTGAGCGCAGAGTACGGAAAAATGATTTCCAGGTGCTCAAAACCAACGACAGCCTCCCCATCACCCGCAAACAACGCCCACGCTACCAGATTTCCGGCAAAGCCGTTGGCCTGTGGGCACTGGAAGGCAGCGTTTTCCTGGTGGCCGGCCTTTCCATGTTGGCCCGTAACAGCTTGGAAAACCTGATCTCCCTGTTCCGACACAACCAGGAACCCACGGATCCCTACGCCGCGTTTCCAGAAGAATATGGGGAATCATTTTTCGACGAACGCTTGCCACCCGATGAGGTTCTCGCTGAATGCCAGGATTTGCGTACCAACGTTGAAGAAAGAAAAGTATCAACCCTGCTGGAAGAGGAAACAGGACTCTCCTCCGAAGTTCTCGACGACCAGGCAGGTGCCCTGCGCTGCCTCGTCTCTGACTTTCGAGGATGATCGGTACCCCTTTCTTCAGTACGGAATCATCTCTTGATAACTTGCCATTCCCGCGTACCATCGGTTATACCCATGGCAGGGCGTGAGAACGTGGTAACCATTGTGCCGTGAAGCTTGCGATCCCTGAAACACTGCCACGACTTGGGGACGATGAGTGCCTTGGCCAGACTGTAGAATGTCAAGGTCTAAGGAAGGGACCGGGACGGTTGTATGAGTTCCACACAATTTACTGACGCTCTCCCTGCAGGATCAAAAATCCTCTGGTTCGAGATCATCAAAATCCTTGGAAAAGGTGGGTTCGGCATTACCTACCTCGGCCGGGATACCAATCAGGATCAACTGGTCGCCATCAAGGAATACCTCCCCAGCACCTTCGCCTCCAGAACCGAGGGTCGCCAGGTGCATCCCAATTCACCATCCTGCAAAGATAAATTTGAATGGGGCCTCCGAAGATTCCTCAAAGAGGCGCAAATCCTCGCCCGCTTCCGCCACCCAGCCATCGTGCGCGTCGTCAGTTTCTTCCGCGACTCCAATACCGCGTACATGGTGATGGAATACGTCGAGGGCGAAGGATTGGATGGATTGCTCAAACGTAAAAAAACATTGACGGAACAGGAGGTCCGCAAACTGTTGCCCCCCCTGTTGGACGGCCTGGAAGTGTTGCATAACGCCAATTTCATCCATCGCGATCTGAAACCTCCCAATATTCTTATCCGTCGGGATGAATCCCCGGTCATCCTGGACTTCGGCGCCGCACGACAATCGGTCGGTGACGATATGACCAGCCTGCTCAGTCTCGGGTATTCGCCCTTTGAGCAATACGATTCCTCGGGTGAACGACAAGGGCCATGGTCCGATATTTATGCCATGGGAGGCGTGATCTATCGATGCATCTCCGGACGTAAACCAGCCGATGCCGCCATGCGCATCGCCTCGCGCTTGCGCAATGACCAGGATCCCATGAAAGCCGCTGTCGAAGTCGGCAAGGGACGCTACAATCCCCTGTTCCTGGCTGCCGTGGACAAAGCACTCGAAGTGCTGGAAACCGACCGACCGCAATCCATCAAAGAATGGCGTACCATGTTGGGTATCGAACCCACGGCATCCGTCGCCGTGGTCAAAAAAGTTCTCGGTCGCGGGCCGGCTACCAGCAGTGATGACAAAGCCCCGGAAGTCAAACGCAAAAAAAGCAGTTGGCGCAGCTTTATCGCATCCATAAATGAATTCTCCGCCCCTGCTGGAAATCTGGGCGATAAACCCCTGACATCAGCCAAAACACCCGATACCAAAACCCCTGCCACATTGAACCAGTCGGCAACCCTGGCCCATAAAACCAATTCCGACGAAGAGATCGCGGCCCCGACTTCAGCACCCCGAACAACTGCTGGCCAAACCGCTCCGAAAAAAATACCCGCCCCAAAAATCCTCGTCGAAGGTCTGACCAAAACCGAATTCGTCAAAATCATGGGCGGAACCTTTCAAATGGGCTCCCCTGCCGAAGAACCAGGCAGAAAATCCGATGAAGGTCCCGTACACACCGTGACCCTCGACACCTTCTGGCTCTCCCGCATCCCAATCACTTGGCAAACATGGAACCGTATCATGGGAGATTTCCCCAAAGGAATCTTCACCCCGGACTTGGCCTTGTACCCTGTGGAAAGGGTGAGCTGGAACATGGTGCAAAAATTTGTGGAACGCCTCAATAAATACGCCAAAGGGAACAAACTATTTCGACTTCCCACGGAAGCCGAGTGGGAATACGCCGCCCGTGCTGGAACCCAGACCCCGTTCCCTTCCATCACCGACGAAAAAGAGTTGCACGCCTTCGCTTGGTATAAAAGCAATTCCGCAGAAAAAACACAGCCCGTGGGAGAAAAACGCTATAACCCCTGGGGATTGTCCGATATGTTCGGCAACGTTTGGGAATGGGTTGAAGACGGTTATGACCCCCATTTTTATCAATCCAGTCCGGTCAACAATCCCAAAGGACCCGATACATCCGAGAAAAAATGCCTGCGTGGCGGTAGTTGTCGAAGCCCCGCCAAGGAATGTCGCTCCGCCAATCGCATGCAAGCCTCGCCAAAACTTGTCAGCAATCTGGTTGGCTTCCGTCTGGTCATGATTCGCACCAACAACGAGACTACAACGTGACCATGCCATTATAAACACAATAAAAATTCAATGTTTTTTGTCTATCCGAGACCGCTCTGCGCGTGGCTATGCCCGCCTTCCCCCTCCCCCACTCCAGAGACAGATCCTTCGAGAATGAAACGCAATCAGTGCAAATTGTGCAACAATGCTTGACTACTGACCTATAGTTCACCGATAATCCGCCCGAAGTCAGGGAAGGAAATGTATGCTTCCTCTTATGGGCCGTTAGCTCAGTTGGTAGAGCAGCTGACTCTTAATCAGCGGGTCGTAGGTTCAAGCCCTACACGGCCCACCAAATAAAACAAACACTTACGGCCACTCTCAAGGTGGCCGTTTTTGTTTCAGCAATCAAATAGCAATCAGTTGGAAAGAATCGGCCTCCAGAAATCCCCCTGACATGCCCCAACGATCCACCCGGCAACCACCCCTCCAGACAGTCACCGTCACCGCTCCCCGCCCAGGGTGATGCCCTTCCCGCTCTCCCCCCTGCCGGATGTGGCCGGTGCACTGCCAGGGGCCACGCAACTGGTG
>JADGCN010000204.1 GCA_015228975.1 Magnetococcales bacterium | reverse complement strand
CAAACAGGATTAAGGTTTTTCGATAAGCAACATGGATGCCAAATCTGATATGATGAAGGGATTGTCACTCTGAAACAACAGGGTTGGCATCTGGTTGGCATCTTTAGATTCGCACATCGTTTTCTCGGCCTTACCCAGATATCGGCTGTCTCACATTGGATTGGCTGTAACGGCGCGTTTGGCGGTTGTAAAACGGCGAACCATTTCCCGTTCCAGCCGTTTCCCCAGTCCATCCTGATCCAGGACCAATACGTGCCGTTTCACCTGGGCCAGATCGGGTTGAAGGGACTCCAACCAAGCCATCTTGCCCGCGATGTTGCGTACCCCATCGGGTACCGATCATGCGTACTCCAGTCCTGCCATCGCCAGTGCCAAAACATCCATCTCCCCCTCGGTCCAGATCCAGGTGTCATAACGACGCGCCGCGCCAAGATTGAATGGGGAGCGCATCCCCCCCTTTGACCTGACACCCGGTCCGCAATCGCCACATATTGCAACCAACCACCGGGTCCAGGATGCGAGTTGGGCAAAAAACAGGCCGAAAATAAAACTTCTCGTTTTATACGCGAATCCGTACAGGTTGTGGAATCCTTTCCTTGATTTCATTATAGATTGAAAACATACACCCCTCAGCCACTTCCAACGTGACCGCCAACCCGTAGCGGATCGGCTCATTCAAATCAACCGCTTCTCCGCGACAGCTCACATCAATCACCAGCATCCCGTCTTCCTCAAAGACCCCCACTTTATTCCCTTCAAGGATTTCGTGTTGTACCGTACCCCGTTTTGTACTTCGCCAATCGACTTCCTTACGTTTTACCTTCAGGGTCTCCGCTGGAGGACTCAACCATAACTTGGCACCACGATATTTGTAGGTATTCACGTTTACCGGCGTCAACCAAGCCAACGTAACCGTCAACCGCCGCCAATCCTTTTTTCCACTCAGGCTGGGGGGGAGAGGAAATGCAAACCGATGGGTCTGCTCATCCCCAATTTCCCCAAAACCCAACGAAGTCGCCCGGAATTCGGTGCAATGCAACAATCGCTCATAAAATACCCGACCATACCCCAAAAAACGCGATACACCGTCTTGCTGCGCCCCTCCCTGCCGTGTAACTGGAAATACCTCCGCCACGACATCGTATGCCTCATCCCATTGGCTGCCGTGAACCAAAAGTGCCTTGATCAGCACCGGAAAAAAAATCTCTTCCAACCGGTCACCATGGGGCTGGTGTTGCAATTGCAGCAACACCTCGTAGAGTTGCCCCCCGATGCGTGACGCCAACGCCGCCGCGTTACTGGTCCCGCGACTGTAACCATAACCATCATTATCGCCCTGTGTAGCTCCCGGTTTAGCCACCTTGAAACCTGGGGCAGTGGCATAGCGATGCGTCTCCAAAACGGTGGGGTTTGAAGATAATAACTTGATCTGATAAGTCTGCCGCCCCCCCGGCAACAACACTTCCGGCTTGATTGCCCGTCGATACCCTAATCCCAAACCGTTAATGGGACTGGGTAAGCCCGGCAAGTGAATGCTCTGTGAAACAGATTCCCTTCCAGGCGATCCCAAAACCGTGGAAGGAGAAAATCCTGCCAAAGGCAGTGGATCCACTTGGTTGCTCACCCCGCTACCAAGGGCGGAAGAATCTTCGTGGGAGGCCCCAACGGTCAAAGCATTCATAGATTCTGCTGGTGATAGAATTCTTCGATTGGCACTATCCGATCGTATGGCTTCCAGAACGCTTTTTGTCATTTGCTTCGAGGACAGACTCTTCAACTGCGTTTCAGTCACCCCAGGAATTGCAATCGGGCCGACTTGATTGCCAGCACTGACAATAAACAAGACATTGTATTCATAGGCCAACCAATCCAATAACCTTGCCCATGGACTCATTTCATGGATAAACGGTCGGTCAGGATCACCAACCGATAAGTTGATGATCCTGACCGAGGGGGCAACAGCCCCTTCCTCCCCATCACCTGTCAATATCCTTTTCACTGCCCGATGAATCAGATCCACGACCAAATAGTCATCAGGGATGCATTCAGGCGGTGGGGAACTAAAATGATGACTCGGTTTCAGGATGGGACGCACATACACCGGCCTGGATAAAGCGGGTTCCTTGGCATCCAGTTCACCGTGAAGAATGATAGAAGCCATGGCCGTACCGTGGAGACGATGATTCGCCGGATAATGCTCCGCCCAACCATCGGGATCATCCACAATCAATCGTCCAGCCAACCGCCGGTGGTTCATCAAAGGTAACCCATCCAACAAGGCGACGACCGGATCCCCCTTCGTCTTTTCCCTGGGGACATCTTCCTCGAACCAATCCAGAGTTTCATCCCCTGGAGAGGGTGCGACAATCTGCCCTACGGGACGAAAAAACTTAACCTCATCTGCCCCCAGCAGATTCAACTCACGCCAATGGGGATCGGCTTGGTCGTACAGGGGTTGCGCAGACGAGACCATTTTCTCCATAACGCCCAGGGAAAACAACACCAACATGCCGTGATAGCCAATCTCTGGCACAATCGATTCGGACAACAGTTTTCCACCTGTATCCTCCAATATTTTTACAAACTGATTTTTTGCCGTATTTCTCGCTTTTATATTCTTCTCCCGATACCAAAGCTCAACTTCCAAACGAACCGACTTCCGTCCTTGATCCCGACACATTGTCAAATGGTCAATAAAACCTGTATTTTCAATACGATCCCGCAAACCCCATAACCGCACATCCCATAATTGACTAAAAACATCCCCCCACTTCGTAAAAGAATGCTCCAAACCATCCTTTCCCGACTTTTTCCAATGTTTCCATAAGGAAAGCATTTGCTTCAGGGCCAATTGATCCGACATCACCAAAAACAAGCGCCCTCGCAATGTTTTTTCTGGATTTTCCTCGGAATGATAAAAATCTTCATCGGGTAAAATATCATTCACCTCCATTTCCCCCAGCCACTCCAATCCCTTCACGTCGCGCACCGCCCGAATGAAATCGTCCACACGATCAATCGTCTCCAGCACCAAAACCTGTTCCAGATTAGCTCCATCCATATCCATCTGAGAACGCAAGCTTTGGGATTGAAGGGCTTCCTGGAGTCTTTTGAACTGCGGCGCAAGCCTTTCGGCTTGCCGCTCACGAGAAGGATAATGCGATGCCTTACCGCGCCCACTGTCTTTACGATATTTGACAGAACGTGGCTTGGGGAAAACCAAAAGCGGCGGATTGTTCATAGATCATGGCCTTCACTCTTTGGTGCCGGCACGGATACGCGACTGCCAAAAACGGAGGCGGTCTCCGATGATGGATTTTAATCGACCGGCAGGTTGAGCCAGGATCATACGCCTTTGAATGTCTAATGAAAACTCCTCCAGTTCTGCGAAACAAAAACAGTCTGTCATTTCTGCAAGCTTACCGGATGAATATCCCATAGGTCCGTCAAATTTTGACTTTAGCCTATCAAACCATATCTTACGTTGTTCCTTGGTAGGCATAGGAAGGTCAATGCGTAACTGAAACCGTCGCCAAACCGCACGATCCAACAATTCTGGATGGTTGGTGGCGGCCACCACCACCACATGACTGGGCAGAGCATCAATCTGGAGCAGGAGTGAACTGACCACCCGTTTGATTTCCCCGGTTTCCTGAGTATCTCCCCTTTCCTTCCCCAGGGTTTCAAACTCATCAAAAAACAAGACACAGTGGCGCGAGCGCACATGACTGAGCAGTTGGTCAAGCTTGGCTGCGGTTTCCCCCAGATAGGAACCAATGACCCCTTGATAGCGGACAGAAATCACCGGGACCATCAATGCCTCCGCCAACGCTTCGGCCAAAGATGTCTTGCCATTACCGGGAGGTCCGAGCAGCAATACCCGATGCCGAGGTTCCAGGTTGTGGGAACGCAGAAGATCACGACGAAGTTGTTCTTCGACCAATTCCTGGCATTGCTCCAAGGCCACCTTGGGCAATTCAAGATCGGTCATTTTTTTTTGCGGATGAATCTCGGTAAACAACCCTTGGACACGAGGATCGCTCGCCATCGGCCCATGGGATCCACCATTTGCGTTGGGTTTGAGAAATCCGGCCAGACGTTCCGCCAACACATGGTGCTGCTTCGACCGCTCCTCGGCAATCAAAGCCTCCACAGACTTGCTAAACAGCCCTTTATCCCCCTGGCTGCCCGCCCGGACTATACTAAGAAGAAGATCAGAACGCGCCATGGATCCAACTCCCTGCATTCGTTGTTCATGGCGGTGAAAGATAACACACTCTTCATGAAGGTTCCCGTCCTCGCAACAGGATTGACATCTTTGTCTCGCACATCGTTTTCTCGGCCTTACCCAGATATCGGTTTTCTCACATCGGATTGGCTGTAACGGCGCGTTTGGCGGTTGTAGTCGAGGATGCACACACA
>JADGCN010000203.1 GCA_015228975.1 Magnetococcales bacterium | reverse complement strand
CCCCGCTTTCGCGGGGATGACAATAACTGAACATTCCAAGATAGCTGCGGTTTAAACGCCCCCGCCCCACCGAATGCACTACCCCATCATAGTCCATCCCTCCCCGTCGATAAAGGTACCCACACCCGTTTCAACGCACAAACACTCCCTCTGCTGTAATGTTACATGGGTTCCATGGTATCCCAACGGTGACACTGGGGACACTTCCAGTAGATATCCTGCGATTGGAAACCACACAATGAGCATTGAAATCCCGGTTGCTTGGCCAGCATATGATCCAGACAACGCACCGCGACCCCCAGTGCCTCCTCCTCCCGGTTCAAACTCTCCAGCAAACGTATCAACAGGCGCGCCAACACCACCGATCCCGGATATTTGGCATACCCCTTCAGCAGCACGTCCACGGCCTCCCGTATGCGGTTACGCCCCTGCAATTCCCGGCTCCACAACACCATCAGTCGTGGCGATGCCGAGGGGGCATTGACCGCATTTCTCATGCAGCTTTCAAAACCTTCCAAATCCCCCTTGATCGCGTAAGCCCGCTTCAAGGGTTCCACCAACATGAAAAAATGACTGGGCCGATTTTTTTTCAAGGTGGCGAACGTTTGAATCGCCGCCTTGGTCTTTCCCTGCGCCAACTGCGCCTCACCCAACAACCGATAGGCTTCCACACACCCCGGATATTTCCTGATCGCCTTGCGAAACCAGTCGACTCCCGGCAAAGAGCCACCTTCAGCCGTAGCCTTGGCCTGTTCCAAGCCTATTTTGATCAATAAATGTGCTTCGCGCCGAGGATCATCCTCACCCGTCACCTGGACCAGACGCCGCAGCACTTCCAAGGCCATATCCCAGCGACCTTCGTTTTCGTGCAAGGCCTGCAAACCGGCGAGCGCCTTACGATGATTGGCATCCAAATCCAATACCCGGCGATAGCTGTCCACCGCCCGGTCGACAAATCCGCCCTGACGATAATCCTCCGCCAGGGCGTACAACGCCGCCTTGCGGTTGGCCTCACTCAAATTGGGCCGGGCTATCAAGTTTTGGTGTATGCGTATGGCCCGTCCCACTTCGCCACGGGCGCGGAACAGGTTGCCCAGGGACAGATGAATTTCCACCGTCTCGGAGTTGATCCGGACGACGTTGACAAAGGCTTCTATGGCCTTGTCAGGCTCATCCGACAATAAAAAATTAAGACCACGAAACGTATAGGAGGTTTCCTGTTGCCGCTCCTGGTCTTCCCCATAACCCGAAGCATCCTCGCGCCCCATACGGTATCCGGCACGAAAAATAACGGCGCCTACCGTAATCGCCAAGGCGGCCCAACCCGTCAAATGTGCCAGATCCATCACGTAAGTTTGACCGATTTTTTCGCTTCAGGAATGCCGGCAACGCCATCGTCACACTGGAAATAAAATAATACCGTACGGTCTTCAAAGCCCCCCGGGATCTTAAACCGCAACCAGCGCGGGATACGTAGTTTTCTAGCGTCATCCCCGCGAAAGCGGGGATCCAGGGAGTCTACACACCTTTCCCTGACTTTCTGGATCCCCGCCTTCGCGGGGATGACAAGAACTGCGCATCCCAAGATAGCTGCGGTTTAAGAAACTTTAAAAACCGTCACACCTGAACATCGTTGTCCAACGGTTGATTGCGCAAATTCGTCAACTCGCGTTCCAATGCCTGATTCTGCCGATGGAGTTGTTCCACACGCCGGCGTATGGCACCACTGCGACCCCAACCCGAAACCGCGCCAAACAAAAAACCAAGCAGCAAGGGAACAAAGGCCAGGACAAACAATGGAACGTGCGACAGGCGCCAATCACCAGGGATATGCACGACCACCTCCTCCTGGTTATTCAGGGCGAAAGCCACTGCGATGACGGTCAACAGCACCACCATGATGAGGTTGATCCATCCACCCATATGCACCAATCCAAAGAGGCTGACCTGCCATGAGTCAAGACGGAAAAAGGAACCCACCCCCGTTGGGGGGCAGGTACCCGACCAATACGATCCCACCCAAGATCCGACAACTGAAATTTAAGAAAACAGCCGCGGACTAGTTGTCCACCCGTTCCCGCAATTCCTTTCCCGCCTTGAAAAAGAGCACCCTTTTGGAATCCACGTGCACCTTGTCCCCCGTTTTGGGATTTCGGCCATCACGCGAGCGCCTCTCTTTCAGTCCAAAGCTACCAAACCCCCGCAATTCCACCCGATTACCATCCTCCAAAGATTGGCTGATCTCTTCAAAAACCGTATTGACAACCATCTCGGCATCCTTGCGAGAGAGACCCTTTTGCCGCGAAAGGGCATTGATCAACGCTGACTTGGTCATTGCAAACCATCCCCCAATTTCATAGGAAACGAGTTTTTACCTTAATCGATAACAATTGAAACAAAACTCATCCACCCGCTTTTCTCTCCAGGGCCTTGCTCAAAGCTTCGCCAAGGCTGGAAGTCGCCATGCCAGAGTCAGCCGTGTATTCCTTGAGGGTTTCCCGTTCTTGAACGTTTTCCAAGGCACGCACCGACAAAGATATTTTACGTTTTTGCCGATCCACCTGTGTCACCATGACATCGATGACGGCCCCTGGAGTCAAATGTGCCCCTTCGGCATCGTCACGGGAAAACTCATTTTTGCGCAGCAACCCGTCCACTTGGTCCGACAGAGAGACGACAACACCCGCGCCGATGACCTCTCTGACCGTACCGCGCACCGTAGTCCCTTTGGAATTGGCATCCACCCACAATGTCCAGGCATCGGGATTGGCCTGCTTGAGACCGAGGGAAATACGTTCCTTTTCCGGATCAAGGGAAAGTACAACCGCCTCCACTTCCTGACCGCGTTGGAACTGCTTGAGGGCATCTTCCCCGGCCCCGGCGTCCCACGACACATCCGACAAATGCACCAAACCGTCGATATCCCCCTCCAAGCCGATGAACAGGCCGAATTCGGTGATATTTTTGATCTCTCCCTTGACGGTACCGCCCACGGGATGGCGTTCGGCAAAAATCATCCAGGGATTTTCCATGCACTGCTTCAGCCCCAACGAGATGCGACGCCGATCCGCGTCCACATCCAACACCATCACATCGACTTCACGGCCAACTTCCAAAATTTTGGAGGGATGGACATTTTTCTTGGTCCAGGCCAGTTCCGACACATGGGCCAAGCCTTCCACACCCGACTCCAACTCCACAAACGCGCCGTAGTCGGTAATATTGGTCACCACCCCACGGAACTTGACACCCGAGGGATATTTGGCACCGATGCCCTCCCAGGGATCGGTTTGAAGTTGTTTCATGCCCAGGGAGATACGCTGGGTTTCGGAGTTGAACTTGATGACCTGTACCGAGACGGTATCCCCCACGGAAACCACATTGGAGGGATGCTTGACCCGTTTCCAGGACATATCGGTGATGTGCAGCAAGCCGTCCAGGCCGCCCAAATCCACGAAGGCACCGTAATCGGTAATATTTTTGACAACGCCGTCGAGAATCATCCCCTCGTGCAGGGTTTCCAATAGCGCGGAACGGGCGCTGTCGCGCTGCTTTTCGATCACCGAACGCCGCGACACCACGATATTGCCGCGCCGGCGATCCATCTTGAGGATGTCGAACGGTTGTTCCTCATCCTGCAGGCGCATGATGTCGTGTACCGGGCGTACATCCACCTGGGATCCGGGCAAGAAGGCCGACAGGGAGTTGAGGTCCACCGTGTACCCCCCCTTCACCTTGCCGACGATCCGACCATTGACAACCTGTTTGTCGTTGAAGGCTTTTTCAAGGGACATCCAGGCCTCTTCGCGTTTGGCTTTTTCACGCGACAGCACCGCCTGACCGTTCTGATCCTCGCTGCGTTCAACGAACACATCCACCGTATCGCCGATGCCGAACTCCAGCTTGCCATTGGCATCCATGAATTCGCGTATGGTCAGCCGACCCTCCGATTTCAGGCCGACATCAATGATAAATTCTTCGCCTTCCTGTTGGATGATGGTGCCGGTGACAACCTGGCCTTCCTTTCCCACCCCTTTTTCGAACGAGTCCTCCAACAATGCCCCAAAGTCTTCGTCCTCAAGTTCGATATCGTCCACCATTAGTTCCACACCCACGTTGCCACCTTCGATTAATGGTTGATACTTGGACCGCCTTCACCGGAGCCATGCCGACAAACATAAAAAATCAAAGATGGCGCAGCGGATGCGTAACCGCATCCCCAAGCCCACCTTTCGACGGCACCGCGACCCTGCCCACCCATCCCTACCTGCCCAACAATGGGGTTATGAGGGCGGCCACCCGTTGTTGACTCTCTGCCAGTGTCATGGATGTCGTATCCACAAGCACCGCATCCTCCGCCGCAAGCATAGGGGAAGCTGCACGTTCCCTATCCCTGGTGTCGCGAAGACGCATCTCCTCCAACACCCTGGGCAGGCTAACAGTTTCTCCGCGTTCTTGCAACT
>JADGCN010000202.1 GCA_015228975.1 Magnetococcales bacterium | reverse complement strand
CGGGGATCAACAATGCGGGTCGGTCGTTTCTGGATTTTGAAATGGCTATGGCCAAGGTTTGGACTTTGGTGGAAGCTGGACCGGAGAAGATGCAGTCGGTCAGCAATGAAGTCAGAGCCTTGGCCGTGGAAATGGGAAGCGGAAAGCAAAAAAACGGGATACGCAGCGGATCGGGCCAGGCAGGAGACTGCGGAAAAGAAATTTTCCCAACAGGCAATTCTGCAAGCAACCAATGACCTGGTTATCGCGGAACACAACAGCAAACTGTCTCGCGCCCAGCGTTATCTGACCGAATCCTTGGCCTTGTCGGAGCAAGAATATCGGGGCAGGATTGATAACGCCAGAAGACTCGGCATTGAAGCGGGAAGGATCGACGAGGATCGTTTGCTGGCCCAGAAAAACATCTTGATGCGGGTCGAGGAGGCGTATCATCACAACATTGATCAATTGATCGAGGAGGAAAAACGCCATCGGGATGCGGCAAGGCAACTGGCTGAGGAACGTAAAAGTTTCAATGAATCCATTGCCGACCGCATTCTGAACGTGAAAGAAAAAGGGATGGATCCCGTAGAGGTTTATGCCTCCCGACAAGAGCGCATTGTCCAGGAACAGACCCAGGCGGAGGAAGCTTTGCGGACGGGAAATTATGAGCTTGCCCGCAAACATGCGGAAAAAATGATTTCTCTGGCAGAACAGACTTCCGATGCGGTACAGCTCGGCGACCAGAAGGTGGTCGGTTCAAAAGCGGCGGCGGCCCGTGCCATTGAGCAGATGCGCAAGGCTGCGGAAATTGAAAACCAAGCCTTCCAGGGGGAAAACGAGGCCCATCAAAAAGCCGCCAACAGCCTGAAGGAACAAGGAGCTTCTGCTACCGAAGCCTTGGCCAGGATAAACGCAGCGGTCAAGAGTGTGGACGATGCCCTGGCCAAGGAACACGTTTTGCTGGTCGATGCCAATGTTGAAAAAGTTCATGCTGCCGGAGAGGAAATCGATGCCATCCTGGAGAAGAAAGAACGGGTGATCTCCATCAAGGCAGAACTCCAGGGCGGGGCTACGGCGTTGGAATCGGTTGTTAATGATATCCTCCAGGGGATCACAAGCAAGGCCGAGACAAAGATCAACGAAGTTTCGCAAATTTTTGCCCGCTTCAAGACCGAATTTGCATCCTTCACCCCAGAAATCAAAGCCAACTTTGATGCCACTTCGGCCACCGGGGCAATCGATGGTCTTATGACCAAATTCAATGAGTTCAAAGCGACCGTTCCCCCGGAAGCCAAGGTGATGTTTTTGGGGGATGCTAGTCAGGCCATGGGTGAAATCGACGGTCTGATCAAACGGATCGATGAAATCCCGATTGAGAAGACGGTCATCGTCAATTATGTCGAAAAGCGGACCGAGGCCAAAGCGGATGGCGGTCCGGTCGGTTTTGCCCGTGGTGGCTTTCTCCCTGGCTGGGGAGCCAAGGACGACGTACCCGCCCTGTTGCAAAGGGGTGAATTCGTTCTGCGCAAAGAGGCGGTGCGGCGTTATGGCCTGGGTTTGGTCCAGGCGATGAACCAGATGCGGCTCCAGCCCGGAACCATTCCCGGATTTGCCCATGGTGGTTTGGTGCGGGCGACTCATCCCAGAGGAATGCCGGACATCCCCCATTTTGCAACGGGTGGTTTACTGCGCAATTTGGTGATCCCATAGTTGCCTAAAATGGCATTTGCCGGTGGTGGATCGGTAGCCCCACAGGTCACGGAGGTAATGCGGCTCGATTTGTTCATGAATGACCGACCGTCTACATCAATCACCGCTCCGAGGGATGAGGTTCGCGGCTTGGTGCGGACATTACAGGACATGACACGGGGGTTGAGGTAGCGCATTTTTTTCAGTACGGCGGCCACGACGGACCAACTTACCACCTTCGTACAGATCCGCCTGTTCAAACCATTCGTCCGTCAACTCTGGAATGTCGTCATATTCTTCTGGAGTTATAACGTGTGCATCAATTTTCGCTAAGTTGCTGCCCAAACCGTGATTGCTCTCGTTCATTGGCTTTCCTCATTGAAATGATGTGACGAGTGTCGCCACGGGGCGTCCAGACAATGATCACCATTCGACCGCGCAACCGTCCTACCGTAACGATACGTTCTTCGCCGTAATCGCGACGATTATCAATTTGGTCGAGTGTTTTCCCGGAAAACACATCTCCTGAATCGGCAAAATCAACTCCTCGATCAACGAGGGTCTTCATTTGTTTGGCAGGGTCATAAGTGATCTTCATATCGTCCATTGTAGTGACGTATTCAACAAGGAATCAATCATGAAACGCCTCGGAGATCTTTTTCTTCCCGATTCCATGGAGTGGAAAAACCGCTACGATTGGGCACCCGTAGCCCAGGAGACGGGACGGACCCTGGGTGGTGGCCTCATGGTCTGGCATTCCCAACTGACTGGTGGAAGACCTATCGACCTTTTGGCAGATAGCGATGTCTCCTGGCTTTCAATGGAACAGGTGTCGGCACTCTACGCCATGTCCATGCAGCCGGGCGGGGTGTTCAATCTGACCTGGGAAAATGAACTTTTCCAGGTGATGTTCCGCCACCAAGATCCACCGGCACTGTCGGTTACGCCCATTCTTCCCCACGCAGATAAATTCAACGGATTCATCAAATTCATGCAGGTGTGACATGCCCATTGAACAAAATCAGGTCAAGATTATGAAATCCCTTATCGTTAGCGACTCTGGAAGCAACGGCGGGCGCATGTCCGAGGTCGAAGTGGCCAGCGGGGTCAAGAACAATCTTTGGCCTGATGTACCAGGAAGTGAACGGACGAACGGTTCCACCAAGTTTCGTAAGGTGTTCGTCAAAATTGCAAGTCCCGATTCCCTCAAGCTGATCGATGCCCGAATCTTCGTCGAAACGCCAACTCCCAATCAAGACCGGGTGGTTTTGTTTATCACCGCCAACGGACAAACCGACACCCAGGCCGATGTTGCCAGCCTTGTCCCCCTGTTTTACGGGGCGGGCCAACTGAATGCCGATGTCAGCCCTGGGGCGACTACCTTGACGGTCAATGTCGAGGACCAGAGTGATCAGATATTCAATCCCAACCAATTGGTGCGGATTACCAACAAGGCATCAGTCGAAGATCCTTTGGGTACTGAAGAATTCTTCCGCATCAAGGATGACGCATCGGGGGTCAGTTGGAACGGTAATCTGGCGACGTTGACTTTGGCGACGGGGACGACTCTGGCCAATGCATATCAGACGATCAGCACCCGGATAGCCTCGGTGATCGAGGCGGGTGACCTCTGGGCGCGGACTGACAACTGGGCGTTGTCATCCTCGACCGGCACGGTGGCTGGCTGGAACGGTTCCGGGACCGCCCCCGACACCCTGACCGGATCCCGCATGGTGGATGCCATCGCCGGTATTGAGCAAACATGGACGATCACGTTTACCAACGCCACCACCTTTGCCTGCGTGGGCGACACCGTAGGTTCGGTCGGTGGTGGCACCATTGCCAGTGCTTTTGCTCCCACCCATGGCACCTGGTCCAAGCCCTATTTCACCCTTCCCGTACTCCTTTGGGGAGGAACCTGGGCGGCAGGCAATGTTTTGACCTTCCGAACTCATCCCGCCGCCTTTCCCGTCTGGGAAAAGCGGATCACCCCACCCAACACAGGATCCCTATCGGGCAACAAGGTGATCATCGGCATTTCTGGGGAGAGTGAGTGATGGGTGAGGTATCGGCAAGCCTACAGGTCAACTTTCAATCGTTTGCGGCAGATACCCCGTTTGAACTGGTCACTGAGGATACCGAGCAGGAGGGGAAGAAACCGGTACAAGTGAAATTCAACCTATACGGGGCAAGTCTTATAATCATTCGTACCTGGGATCTCGCCACGTCGAAATATACCACCACGTCCAATTCGGATATTTTAGAAAAAATGCTTGTCCCCGGAGAAAAGCGGATCAAGATTTATTGTTCTAATTATGATGCCTTGTCCGTGAATATTATTGTGGATAATGGTGAGAAAGCGTTTGAATATTGGGAGTCTCGATGGGAGGCGTACAACGAGTCCACATTGGGCGTCGCTGCCTATGAATGGCATCTGAATCGGATAGACACCAAACGGACAGTCAAAGTGAATGTCGCCTATCCCCTGGGGCGGCGATATGATTCAGTCATCGAAGCCCTCACTTGGTCGGGAGAAGTCAGCAAACGCTTGAAATATTTTTACGACAGCCCTCAAGTCGAAATCATGCAGAAAACCGTTTTTCGGGACCGCAACGGGACCGTCCTGCCCGATCCGGTCTACGATCCAGAAAGGGGGACGTTTTCCACCAGAGGGGAGGCCATTGGCGCACTCGTGGTGCGCTATAAACCCGGATATTCCTTGTATCGGGTCGTGTACGACACTGGCAAGGAGGTGGCATCGCCAGAGCTTTGGGCAGAGATGCAAAAGGCATGGCTTTTTGGCGATGTAAAAAAGGCAGAAGTTCCACCAGTCAGATTGATCGCCATGTCCAACAAGGCTGCGGTAACGGCATCCTTCGCCAGAGAGTTTTTCCCGGAGGGATACCCCAAACTCGAATATGCGGAGAACGATAGAGATGAAAATGGAGATGAAAATGGAAATGGAGAAGAATCGAAGGTGTTGACCGAAACTCTCGGTACTC
>JADGCN010000201.1 GCA_015228975.1 Magnetococcales bacterium | reverse complement strand
ATTGAGACACGGTCAAGAATATCTTCAGACCGATGCACCCGACATGCCATTTCAAACACCTCCATGGAACCCCTCATCAAGCAACGACTTTGCCGATGTTTGCCCGTCACACCTGCCCATCCTCCGAAAACTTGGAAGAGTCCTGATCAAACCTGGCCACGACCCAGTAGTGGACCAAACAAACCGCCAGCAATGACAGACCGGCTGCAAAAAAATAGGTCAAAAGATCCAGCATGGAACCCATATCAAATCCTCGGAGTGAATCCGCCTGGAATGAAACACGCACGCCCATCTCCTTTCTTGAATGTATGAGAACAATCTTCTATCGATACCGAGATCACTTTTCCCGTGCCACATAGGTAAAAAAACGAACCTTGCCATCCTTCTCCTGCACGCGGTAAACCCCCTGGATTTCATTGTCAAACCCTGGAAAAAGATTGGCTCCGCGTTCAAACACCTTCAGATAGTCCAACATAGGTTTGGCGCGGTCGTCCAATCTTTCTCCCGGGACGATAATGGCGATTCCCGGGGGATAAACAACAAACAGGGTGGTAGCAATACGTCCGTCCAACATGTCCAAAGGGAGATAGTCCACCTGATTGCGGGTCAACATTTGCGTGGCTTCGTGGACCGGCATGGCCATGGTCGGAAGATGATTGGGCCGGAATATATTGCGTTGCAGTTGGCAGGTCAGATTATCCCGATAAAAGGTATGCATCTCCTGACACAGATCTTTCAGCCGCATACCGCTATAGCGTTTGATGTGACGCCGAACAAACTCTGGAATCACATTTTCAAGGGATTCATTGGCATCGTGGAACCTTTTGAAGGCCACCAGGGAACTGAGAAGGGTACCCGCCTTGCTGGACTCCACCCCCGGTGTCAGGAGAAAAAGGAGAGAATTCAGATCATTTTTCTCTGGCACAATCCGGTTTTCTCGTAAATATTGTGCCAATACTGGGGCTGGAACCCCATGCTGGGCATATCCTCCCGCAGTCCGGTCGAATCCAGGGGTCAGCAGAGTGAATTTGTTGGGATCGGTCATCGCCATGCCATGGGCCAAATGACTGAAACCGTGCCACTTTTCCCCTGGCGTCAACGCCCAATAACTTGGATCCGAAGCTAACAGATCCGTGGGGATATCTTCCCAAGGGACCAACGGTCGTTCTCCCCCATGGGCAGGTTCCGGCCCAAAAACCAAGTCTGGGACAAAGGGATCCACAAACCAACGGTTATCGGGGTTTTGTTCCATCTGCTCGATTTCCCGACGAATGCCACGGATTTTTTTGCGCAGTTCAATCCCCAGGCGGATCGTATCATCCCACAGCACCATCCCGGAGCGTCCTTTCATCATCTGTGCCCCAACATCCAGGGAGGCGAAAAGGGGATAAAAAGGGGAGGTGGAGGCATACAGCATAAAAGCTTCATTGAACCGTTGATGTTCGACATGCCGTCTTTGCCCCCGAATATGACGATCTTTGATATGAATTTGCGAAGCCTGGGAGAAACTGGCCAGTTGTTTGTGTGTGGATTGGGTCACAATGATTCCGGGAGACTCCGGCCCCAGGTTTTCCAATCCCATGGCGAATCGGCCCCGGTAGAGGGGATGAAATTTCATGAATCCTGCCCACGCCTCGTCAAACATCACGTAATCGCAAAGATGCCCAATACGTTCCAGAATCAGATCGGCACTGTAGACGGTTCCATCGTAGGTGCATTGTTCGATCACCGCCACGCGGAACGGACGCGGTTTTTTCCAGGCTTCGGGATCCTTGACCAATGGGTTGTTGCGGATTTTTTCGCGAATCCGCTGTTCATCCAAGGCGTCGATATCGATGGGACCGATGAGACCGTGAAGGTTGCGATCCGTTTCCAGAAAGATGGGGGTTCCCCCGCTGAGAACCAACGCACCATGATGCGCCGCTTTATGGTTATTGCGGTCAAACAACACCAGGTCACCTTGGGCAACCAGGGCGGAAAGGGCAATTTTGTTGGAAGAAGAGGTGCCGTTCAACACAAAATAGGTCCGATCAGCACCAAATATCTCCGCAGCGGCCTTTTGCGCCGCCAGGGCAGGCCCTTCATGCACCAAAAGATCCCCAAGATCCAGGACCGAATTGTCGATATCATCGCGAAAGACCGCCTCTCCCAGATGCTCGAAAAAAATCCGGCCAATAGGACTGCGCCGGTAAAAGATACCACCATTGTGCCCCGGACAGGTCCACAGATGGTTCCCCTCCTCCGAATAATCCAGAAGGGCACCGAAAAAGGGGGTTCGTAAACTTTCAGCGTACTGCTTCAAGCGGCTGACCAAGTTTTTGGCGATAAACTCAGGGGTCTCTTCCGTCAGAAAGACATATCCATCCACATCATTGAGTACATCCGCCGGAATCTCTTCAAGCCGCTGCCGCCGAATGAGCAAAAACACCGGCGTTTCCAATCCCCGCTGCCGCGCCAGGGCGATCATCTGGGCCGATTTGCCATCCATCCCCTTTTTTCCCCAATCCACCAGCATACAACCGATGGCGGCATCCGTTCGGATGGCCAACTCGGCATCATCCATACGGAAGGCCTTGACCACCTGAAAGCCCAGGTGTTCCACCTCCGCAGCAATCTGTTTAAGGCGCGCCGCCTCCAGATCTTTGCCGTCGAAAGCGGGTGCAGCAATCAAAAAATGAAAACGACGGAAATACTCCATGACGCCCCTTTCACAGGAGATGATTGGGAGAGTGCTATTCTCAACGGTCCACGAACAACGCGGTTATTCCACCCGAAAATTTTTAAATTGCCATGGATCTTCCAGATCCACCTGTTCGGGAAACAGCCGTTGCCGATCTTGCAATGGCGTCCAATTGGAATATTTACCCACCACCTCGCCAAGGTAGGGGCGGCAGATTCCCAGGATACGCTGAAAATCCATTTCATCGGGTTCCACAACACCCTTCATGGGATTTTCTAAAGCCCAGACGATACCCGCCAGGACCGCAACCGTCACTTGCAGACTGGTGGCATTATTGAAGCGTACCAATTCACGGGCCTCGCCGATGGAAAGACGCGAGCCATACCAATAAGCCCCCTTGGCATGTCCCATCAAAAGGACGCCCAGTTCATCGATGCCGGAACTAATTTCATCCATCATCAACCGTTTCCGCGATTGCAAAACCCAGTTCTTTCCCGCAAGCTCATGCAAGGACAACACGGCATCGTCCGCCGGGTGATAGGCATAGTGTACCGTGGGACGATAGGTGGCCTCGGCACCTTTTCCCACCGTCAGATAGTCGGCAATCGAGATGGATTCGTTATGGGTAATCAAAAAACCATGAAATGGCCCCTCCAAGGGGGTCCAACTGCGCACACGCTGACTGGCACCAGGGCGCAGGAGATAAATTGCTGATTGACAACCAAAATCATGTCTGTGGGCATCATGCGGCCAATGCCGCTCATGGGATCCCCATCCCAGTTCTGCGGGCTGACACCCCTCACTGACAAAACCATCGATGGACCAGGTGTTGACAAATTCGCCAACAGCCTTGGTGCAACGGTTGGATACTTGGGTATCTCGTTCCGCGATATGAATGGTTTTGACCCCTAACTCCTGGGCCAGGGTTGCCCAGCCCAGACGATGATCCTGAGATAGGACCAATGCCCGTCCGGTATCGTGCGCGATATCCAGGAGTGCTTGTTTGACAAAATGGGAAACCAAGCCGGGATTGGCACCATGGGTCACCACCGCCGTGGGTTGGGAGTGCGTGCTTTTAAGCTGAAGCACCGACTCACGCAAGGCATAATTGGTACGCCATGACGGGGTTAAAGAGGGATCGGTATAGCCACCGGCCCAAGGTTCGATGCAGGTATCCAGATAGAGTGCCCCCACCTCCCGGCAAAAGACCATCAAGGCCAGAGAGGAGACCTCCACCGACACGTTAACGAGAAAATCCCCTGGTCCCACAAACGACGCCAGCACGTCACGATAATTGTCTTGAGTCAGTTCCAGTTGGTGGAATGAAACGTTGTAACAATCGGCCACCTCTTTACCTCGGCTTTCGGCGGTCACGATGGAGATCCTAGCGGGATCCATATCGATGTGTTTTAAAATCAGCGGCAATACCCCCTGGCCAATACTACCAAAACCGACGATGACCAACCGACCTGCATGGTGCGCATGTTTCATGGTATCCCTCCCTTCTTTTTAATTCCTTAAGGAGGCTATAGGCACAGCCCCAGTGATCACAAAAACCCATCTTTCCCATTTTTTCACGCATCCAGGCACCACCGGGAAGTGGTTGATAGGTCAACTCCAAATTCCTTAGCTACTGAAAGTTCCATGCCACCGATAGACTGCACTCTGGCGCAACCACGAGTCAGAGCCGCGATAAGCCCCCCTCCCAGCAGTGCGGAATGATTAACTAATAAATTTTAAATCAACAGGTTGTTTGTTCTTGGACAGCCAATGGGGGAATATTTTTCTTGCGGTTGGGCGGGGAGTGAAAACACCTTCATCTGGGTGGAAGTACCGTGGTGGACACTCAAGATTTCGTGATCAACATGAAAAATGTTTCATAGCATGGCCAAACGGTAGGAACCTCACACAGGATCCTATTCCGAATCATCGATCCCATCGATCCCATGGGCTTCCTCAATTTTGCGGTAGAGGGTCCGCTCGCTAATCCCGAG
>JADGCN010000200.1 GCA_015228975.1 Magnetococcales bacterium | reverse complement strand
TCAATCAAATTTAGCCACTTCCAATTTTTTTCCTAAAAAAGTGTCCGGTAGTGAAAAGTTAGATATCTAATTTCGTCTCTTTCGCAATAATCAATATGCATTTCCCATTTACCATGGATGTAGGTCAAGCGGTAATCTTCCTCGTTATTGAAAACACGATTTTTACATAGCGCAGCTAATTTGGAAATCTTAATAGGAATGTATGAAGAACAATGTTCACTTATTGGATTGATATCGGCAAAAGCATTGTTTGATCTGGCAGGAACAAGAAACAATAATAAAAAAAATAGAAAAATCTTGACCATACGTGTCATAATGTACGACTTATTACTTCTACAAAACACCCATAAATTATTTAGCTCACCTTTAACTTCAACCGAGATTTCTGCAACGCTTAAAAACTTGGTAAATCACCAAGTACGTGGTACAAATTTTCCATCGTTGGCCAGCTTGACGCTGTCGCCAGATTGGACGATGACGAACAGCCCTTCATTCATGGCGAATTGATCGACATCCCTATCAATCACGATGCCGGCCACGGCACCCATCACCCGGGCGTCAGCATAGCGTGGCATAAACTCTTTCAGCTCCCCCAGCCGTTGGATGAACGCCCACACATCATCCCCACGCAGGCGGCTCTTGACCTCGATGGGAATAACAACAGCGCCGTCGACTGCCAGCTCATCAATTTCCATGTGACGGTTGTCGGGTAACGCCACCTTTATCCGTGGATGGATTTCGCGTACCACTATGCCGCGAGCTGCAAACAGGGATTCGCAAGCTGGAGCAACAATGCCCTCGACGAATTCACCCCACCGGCTACCCAGATTGCCAACCTGCTGACTGACTTCCTTGACCTTGCGATCGGTTTCCCTCATTTGAGCGGAAACTTCTTTAATCAGTTGTCCAGTCTCTTTGATCTCACGGTCGGTTTCCTTCATTTGCGCGGAAACCTCCTGAAACATCCTCCAAACATCATCAAAGGTCAGGGACTGCGACATGTCAGTGTCTCCATGATAACAACGGTCCAACCATGGCAACGGATTATGGAATGTCAGACAACCAGTGCCGCAAAAGATCAATCCATCTCTATTTCATGGACGCTGGCTTCAATGCGCAATTCATTGGTTTTCAGGATGAATTCTTCCCTTTGCCCAGGCGGGACGAACACCCAGAAACAACTTTTCGTGTGTTTAATCGCCTCGGAAAAAGCCAGCCATTTTTCTATCAATTCCTTATCGTCCAAGAATTCCCGCTGCTGTGCCTCGACGATGAACAGCACGTTCTGCTTTTTGAACGTCATGTCGGGTCGAAAACCACTGATCTCCCGTGTGGATTGGTATTTATCCAGCAAATGTTGCGAACGAATATCGGTGTACCCCCACGACGAAAACTGATCCGCCAATTCCTTGACCACTTTTTGTTTAAAACTTAATAAATCCGGGCTCATGCAAGCCTCCTTGAATAGAAATCAGCAAGCCGATTTTAATTTTCAGTATTGTCATTCCCATCCACTGACCCGTCCTGATCATCCACGGGTCCATCACCGGGGAAAATATCATACCCGTCATCGGATTGGATAGCTCTCTTAAAACATTCTCCGACACCCGATCCACCCCACCCCCACCTTTCCCCCGATCGACCAGCAGGCCACGTTGATCTTTCAAGGGAAGCGAATTAAGGTGAGATCCTTCATTCGATCCGGTCGCTGAACCAAAACAAGGAGACGATTCGATGCATGTCACTTTGGTCCATGTCCATGTCAAGGCGGAATATTGCGATGCCTTTGTCGCCGCAACCCGCATCAACCATGAAAATTCCATTCGTGAACCGGGCAACATGCGCTTTGACGTCCTGCGCGATGCCGAGGATCCGCAACGGTTTTACCTCTACGAGGTCTACCGGACAGCCGAAGACGCCAAAAGCCACAAGCAAACATCGCATTACCTCGTCTGGCGCGATACCGTCGAAATCATGATGGCCGAACCACGGCGGGGCGTTCCATTCATCGGCTTACTCCCGGAGGTCTGAACCATGCTCGTCCAAGACTTCACCATTGCCGCCCTGCCACGAATCGATTTTGGGCCGGGGGCCATGCTCCGAGCGGTTGGTCATGCCCTCGCCCTTGGTCGCACGGTTTTGCTGGTCACCGGTTCCCGGTCGCTGGACGAACGTGGCCACCTGCAACGCGTGATCGCAGCCATCGAGGCCGGGGGTGGTCGCTGGGATCGAATCGTCGTCGCGGACGAACCTTCCCCCGACCTGGTGGATGCCGCTGTCAAACACCATGCCAACCAGGGGATTGACGCCGTATTGGCTATTGGTGGCGGCAGTGTCATCGATGCGGGTAAGGCCATTGCCGGGCTTCTCAAAACGGGCCACTCGGTCATGGAGTATCTGGAAGGGGTGGGTCGGGGGGGCACCTATGCCGGCCCGGCCATTCCCCTGATCGCCGTGCCGACAACCGCCGGAACCGGGAGCGAGGCCACCAAAAATGCCGTCTTGAGTCGCCGAGGACCGACAGGATTTAAAAAATCGTTTCGCGATGAACAACTGATCGCCCGGGTGGCCGCCATCGATCCCGATCTGCTCGCAGGGGCACCCGCACCCCTCCTCGCCGCCAACGGCATGGATGCCTTAACCCAACTGCTGGAATCCTTCACCTCCACCCGTGCCAATCCCATGACCGATGCCCTGGCCTGGTCGGGCATGGAACTCTTTCAGCGCCATTTCTTGCCGTTTTGGCACACCCGCGCCAGCGATCCCACCGGGCGGGCCGCTATCGCTTACGCCTCATTGATGTCGGGTATCTGCCTGGCACAAACCGGCCTGGGGGCCGTTCATGGCATGGCCGCCGCCATTGGCGCCCTGGCACCGGCACCCCATGGCATCGTTTGCGGCACCTTGCTCGCCGAAACAACCGCAACCAATATCGCCGCTTTGCGCCAACGATTGCCGGAAAGCCCGGCATTGAGCAAATATGCCCAAGTCGGTCGCCTGTTCGCGGGTCATGACGCGTCTCGGGATCACGCCCTGGATGCCCTGGTCACCACCTTGCGTTCCTGGCAGGAGACCCTCGCCATGCCTCGACTCGGCTCCTACGGGTTGACATCGGACCATGGACCCCACATCGCCAGGGAAAGCCGGGGCTCCAGCATGAAAACCAACCCCCTGCCCCTGGTGGACGCCGAACTGCTCGCCATACTCAACCAACGCCTGTGACGGGATCCATCGTACATCGAGATGTCATGATGGCGTTAAGGAAAAGCCGTTGCATATTGTGATCGTCTTTCATACCTCACTCCCGCAACACATTCAGGGGGGCATCAACACGATGATCGTCACCCTGGCACGGGAATGGGTGGCGTTGGGACATCGGGTCTCCATTTTCGCACCCGGTGAATGGCACCATCGACGTTGGACCACGGAGACGTTTGAAAAAATTACAATTCATAAAAAGCGCATGCGGCGTCCATGGGAAAAAAAACGCAAGGTGCGCAGCGTTCTCGGGTTCATTCTGGAAGCGCCTGTCCTGCTTTGGCAATTATGGCGTTTTTGCCAGCGGGAACAGGTCGATGTCATCCACCTGCACACCCCCCGATCCTACCAATGGTACATTTTATGGCTTCAGCGTTTTCGGGGTCCACCGTATGTATTGACCTTTCACGGAACCGATGCCTTGGACTTCGCCAACGGCACACCCGCCGAATTTTCGCTGATGTACCGCGTGGTACGGGAAGCACGGGCGCTAACCTCTGTCAGCCGCCATTATGCACAGCATATTGAAAATCGCTTCCCCGAATTGGGAACGATTCATTACCTGGCCAATGGCATCGATCTCTCCGGATCAACTCCAGGTCTCGTGGGCCGGAAGGAAACACCTTTTCCGGGTCCCTTGCCGCAACACTACTTCATCATAGTCGGCTGGGTGGAGCCTCCCAAAGCCCAGGACGTAATCATCAAAGCCTGGGGTTTCCTGAAGGAAGCAGCCCCCGAACTGCATGTGCTGATCATCGGCAAGGAGGCCGTTTACAGCTCGGGGGAATCGTTTTATCCGGGTTATCGGGATTCCCTGGAGACGTTGATCGACAACTTGGGGTGCCGGAATCGTGTACATCTCCTGGGCGGACTGGATCCCGAAACACTCCTTTATGTGGCCAGACGGGCCGAAGGATTGGTTTTCCCATCCTTGCGCGAGGGACTCCCCTATGCGCTCCTGGAGGCGGGGGCCTTGGCGCTACCGGTGGTCTGTCATGATATCCCGGCCTTTTCAGCCATTGTGCGCCACGAGGAAAACGGTCTCCTGGTAGCCGGCAGCGATCCACAACAGTGGGCCTCGGCGGTCCGTCGTCTCCACGAACAACCAAAATGGGCGAAAGAACTGGGTTACAACTTGTTTACAACCATCCGGGACAACTATTCCGCTCAGATCATGGCCCGTGGCTACCTGCAACTGTTCGCCACCCTGACCGGCACCACTTCGGATAGCGGTGCGTGTTGACATTGCAAAAGGTCTTGAAATCCTTGGCAATGAACCGTAGGCCATTATCATAAATGATGCGTGGTCGGACCTCCGGTTGTTGTTCCTTGGCGCGTTGGATGATGATCTCCACATCGTCCTATATTACTACCCCCGCATTTCCTCGCATACTGCGCGGATTTTGAACTCAAGCAG
>JADGCN010000001.1 GCA_015228975.1 Magnetococcales bacterium | reverse complement strand
TTCTGGATTCCCGCTGGAGCCTGCCCTCGAATGCTTTAATCGAGGGCGGGAATGACGAGACTGGAAATCCGTTAAAAAATTAGCCGTCATCCCCGCGAAAGCGGGGATCCAGGGAGTGTTTCCCAATGTGACAAAGTAGAAATTGTTGTCGCCCCTGTGTACATGATCATTGGTTACCGTTTGAGAGACAGGAGTTCCTCCATCATGCCGTCGGTTACGGTGACGATACGTGAGTTGGCCTGAAATCCCCTCTGGGTGGTGATCATGCGGACGAACTCCGCCGACATGTCGACGTTGGATTGTTCCAGGGAGTAACCCAGGACGGTGCCGAGGCGACCGCTGGTGGGCTGGCCAATTCTGGGGAGTCCCGAGGCAACGGTTTGGGCGAACAGATTGGACCCGACCTGCTCAAGAGCGGTTTCGTCGTCAAAGTCCACCAGGGCCACCTGATACAGCTTTCTGCTTTGCCCATTGGTAAAATTTCCAGTGATCTCACCTTTTTGGCTGATCGCCAATTTGTCCAGATAACCGGGGGGGAAACCGTTTTGTTCCAAACGCAAGGTGGCGAAACCGCTGGTCACCTGGACGCAACCATTGGCTCCGGTGTTACTGGTATCCGGTTGTACACTTGTCAGCGAGGAATCATAAGACAGGGCTGTTGTCTTTTTGGAAAAATCATTGGTGGAATCGCCCATGGGACCAATGGCATCGCCGAAATCAAACAATATCTGCTGGGCCTGGGCGCCGGCAAACTGGAAGGTCAGGGGCGTGGACCCCTCCTGCAGCAATTTCCCGGTATTGTCAAATACGAGCTGGCCCGTGGTATAGCCCGCGCCACTGGGGGCGGACATGACATTCTTTGAATTCAGGTCCACGGCGTTGAGGGTGGTGCCGCTCTGCTGGGAAAGATCCAGTTCATTGTCGGCCACCACGGCGTGCCACTGCCATGTGTTGTCATTGGCGACCCCCTTGATTTCAGTGATACCATTGTCACCTGCGACGTTGGCAACAGTCAACGAACTGCCGGTCGGGTTACCAACACTCAGCGAGTAGCGCGTGCCGGATGTCAGGTTAAGGCCATCAATTTTTGCAAGCGTTGTCTTTATGTTAACCGTGTTTGTAGTTTTGCTGCTGTCAACGTCCGCTTGGGTTAACGTATAGGTAAACGATCCTGTCGGTTTGTCCGTGCTGCTGACCAGTGAGTTGAACGTCAGGGGTACCTGGATCTGCTGGCCAACGGTGAAGGGTGTTCCCGAAGGCGTTTTTACATCAAAGGAAATCGTTTTGGCGGCATTTGTGGTGGCATCACCAGCGGTGACGGTAGCCGGAACGGCCATGGGCAACTTGCGGAATTGTATCTCAACGTTGTGTCCGGTCCCCTTGGTGTCAAATATCCGCACCGATGTGGAAAAATCGTAGGTTGAGGGATCCGAGGGGTTGTACGTGGCTGTCATGTCCTTGGCTTTGGTACTGGCATCCAGATTGGCACCCACCTTGACCAGACTGGTTGCGGTGGGGTCAATGTTGACAAACTTGGAGAGGTCAATATTGCTCAGGCCACCGGCAGCCTGATTACCATCCGCATCCAGTTGCCATCCTTGCAGTACCATCCCGCCAGGGGTTACCAACAACCCGGCTTTGTTGCGGGTAAAGCCTCCAGCTCGGGTAAAAAAGGTGTCTTTGGGGAGACCTTTTTGGTCCGACGTTTTCGCGGATGAGACGGTGAGGTCTTTGACTTCAAAGAATCCTTTGCCATCAATGGACATGTCGGTGACATTGGAAGTGGAAGAGAAAGATCCTTGGGCCATGTTTTGCCGCACATCTGCCAAGCCCACACCCGTACCGACCTGGGTGGTGGCACCGGAACCTTGAATGCCAACAGTTTGTATCAACACATCTTCAAAGCCCGACGTGCTGGCTTTGAAGGCGGTGGTGTTGGAGTTAGCCAAGTTATTGCCGATGACTGTCATTGCCTCGCCAAAATTGGTCAATGCGCTGGAACCTGCGAACATGGCTTGAATAATGGACATGAATGCTCTCCTGAAACAATACCTGGGTCAGACGGTGCCGTTGTTCTCTACAAAAAATTCTTAGCTTTGCGGCGTTGCGGTGCTGCTGGTTTTCAGTTGTACACTTCGTACATCGCTCATCTTGACGGATTGTCCATTGACCTGCAGGGTGACGCCACTGGTGGGATCATTAATGACCCCGGTAACTTCCCCGTTCGCATAGGTGGTGACGGGGGTGGTGGACGTCGATCCCGGTATGGAAACCGCGAAGATATAGTTGCCATCGGGCAAGCCGCTGATGGTGGTGCTTTGATCACCGGCGGCGAAGGGGCGCGCATCCAGGGATTTAACCACCTGGCCGTTTTGATTCATAATGTTGATGGCGGCGTTGCCACTTTGTGGCATGTTGAAGCTGACGGTCGCCTGCCCGTTGACCGATTGGGTGGTGTTGCCATTGAAAAGCACCTGTTTGCCGATGTACCCCACGGCTTGATTGACCTGATTGACCGATTGCATGGAGACCAATTGCTTGAGCAGGTCATTGCTTTGCTGCTGCTGGCTCAAGGAGGAGAATTGCGCCATCTGAGCCGTCATGTCCGTATTGTTCATTGGCTGCAACGGATCCTGGTTTTGCAATTGTGCGGTCAGCATTTTCAGGAAATCGGCCTGTAGCGTCGCGGCATCCTGCGTCGTCGATTTGGATGTCGTAGCACTCGGGGTCGGTGTCGATGGTATGGTGCCGAAAGTATCGCTGATGGTCATAACGTGGCCTCCTGGTGTGTGACCTGGAACCGGATCATGTCAGGCTTGTTGACAGCCTCAAGGGGCTGCGACACCCGGTGTTACGATCCGTTATTCAATTTTCATGCCTAGTTCATATTGATAGAATGCGCTGATTTATAAAGTCTTTCACTACAATAATCAGGAAATAGTGTCATTTTTTTCCTTTCTGCTACCAGTTCCGTCCCCCAGCAGGCAATTTTTTCCTTGGCCTTGCCTGGCGATTCCATGGGACTTCAAGCAAATACCGACAATCCCTGCCCCGGACTCCACGGACGGTTGGTTTGAGCGACCGGTACCGCGGTGCTGCTGACGGTACCGGTGTCGGCTGTCAAGGTGCCTTTTTGGCCTTCGTGCCACTCAAAGCCCTGATTGGCCGATTGATCGCCTCGTTGACGCTGATCCACCTGGACCTGAATGGCGCCAAGCCCCAGGTTTTGGCTGGCCAAGGCATCGCGTAACTGGGGCATTTGTTTGTTCAACAAGTCGCGGGCGGCGTCACTTTCGGTCGTAATGAGCATATGGACCCGGTTTTGATCGTCTACCGTCAGACGTACATCCAATGTGCCAAGCTCACGGGGTACGAGATTGATGCGGACCTGGTCGTTCATCCCGGGCCGGGAAATCATCCGGAGACTGCCAAGTTGCTCTGCCAAATCTTCACCGAACGTGGGTGAATAGGCCGGCATGGGTTTGGCGGCATACTGAATGACCTGACTCGACGTGTTGACGCGCAATCCTTGCAAACCCGGGTCGGTGGCCACGGGGGCCGTTTGTTGGCTGGCGGTCTGCTCGGCTGTTGTGTGTCCCGCTTTGACGCCTGCAAGTGCCATTTCCACCGTGGTGACCGTCCATCCTCCTTTGTTCGTCCCCCCTTGCACCGTCCCCCCCCCTTTGCCGCCATCCATGGCGAGGGTCAAAAGAGGTGCCTGGTTGCCACCCACAGTTGCCTGCCCGGGTGTGGGCGATAACAACGGCGTGCCCACCGGAGTCGGGTTGAGAATGACGGACCACGGGTTCACACCCGCTTTGGGATCTTCCGTGTTCCCCTTTTTGCGTTGTTTGACCCATTGCGCGGCTTCAATACGCTGCGCATCGTCCAACTGTTCCTGGTCCGCATCGGTCGTTATCTGCTCGTTATCCGCTTTTTTGGCAGCGTCAGCCTTTTGATTGATCTGCTGATTGAGATCATCCTTTTTGTCCGCGGCATCGATGGACTTGGCGACATCCTTCTTGTCTTGAGCGTTGTCCATGAGCGCCGCTTTGTCATCGTCCGCCTTTTTGTTGGCGGTGTCTGCTTGTTTGGCTTCAGTCGCATCCCGGGGCTTGGAGGCGGTATTGGAAGCAACCTCTTGACCATGGGATGGTTTGGTTTCGCGAGCCCCCGTTTTTTTGCTGTTGGATGCCTTCTCAAGCATCCTGGAGAAATCTTCGTCGGGGTGCGACTGATTGGACGGTTGAACCGGGGCGCTATTCGCCGGATTGGCAAACGTTGCTTCCGCCAGGGGCATGCTCAATGGGATCATGGTGGTCTCGTCAAATACCAGCATCGATGGGGTGAAGTCATACCTGCATAGGACAATCAATATCTATGCCAATATAATATTTTGTTGTTTATCAATAAGATATATTTAAAGCCCGGCAGGACGGGCTTCTTTAAACCGGAGGGCGGCAGGCAGATTCTGCCTTAAGACGGTAATTGTGCGGCAAATGGTGCCGTGGGGGAAAAAAAAGACCGGTATTTAATGCAGCAGAGCGGTCAGCTCTTCCATGATTTCAGCAACGCTTTGGGTGGTGTGGACCAGCCCAACGCTCTGACCGGCCATGACGGAACCATTGTCCACGTCGCCATCGATGGCGGCGCGTTTCAGGGCACCCACCCAAAAATGCTCCAGTTCCAGTTGGGCCGTTTTTTTGTCCTTGGACCCTGCCTTGACCTCCTGGATCAATTGCAATTGCAACGCATTGAAACTTTGCGTTCCCTTGTTCACCAGGGCACGCACCGGGATGACCGGGAGAATGGGATCAAACTGTGCCGTGACCTGGGCGTCACGGGCCTGGGCACGCAGGAAGGCGTTTTTGAAATGCGCATGGGCAACGCATTCGTGCGCGACCACGAAGCGCGTCCCAAGTTGACACCCGGCCGCCCCCATGGCGACCAATCCGGCCACCATGGCACCGCTGGCGATACCGCCTGCGGCAAAAACGGGAACTTCGGTCACATGAGGCAGGATTTCCTGGATCAGGACGGCGGTTGACACCGGTCCAACGTGGCCACCAGCCTCGTGGCCCTCGACGATCAAGGCATCGGCACCCCGTTTCAGCAACCTTTTGGCCAGAGGCAGGGAGGGGGCGAACAGGATAACCCGGATATTGGCTTGTTTCAGTGCGTCGATCGTGGGTTGATCCGGTAATCCACCGGCCAATACGCAATGGCTGACCTTTTCTTCCGTGACGACACGCACCAATTCGGGCAATTCCGGGTTCATGGTGATCAGGTTGACGCCGAAAGGGTGAGAGGTTCGGGTGCGGGTCAACTGGATTTCCTGACGCAGTTTTTCCGGGGGCATGTTTCCAGAGGCCAGGATCCCGAAGCCACCGGCCTGGGAGATGGCGGAGACGAGATTATGTTCTGAAAGCCACGCCATGGCCCCGCCCAGGATAGGATAACGGGTTCCGAGAAACTGGCTGCCCCGAATCCAGGATGCGGGGAGCGGGCGTGATGCGGGAGAAGGAGAATCAGGCAAGGACATGGCTCGGGTGTCGTCCTTATAAGTTCCGGTCAGGGGTTGTATTCAAAGTTACCGGTGTGATCCTGGCGGAAAACGACGGTCAGTGCAAGGAACAACGGTTTGGAGGATGGTGACACCCGGAAAAAGCCAAAGGGCGCCATGTCCGCGCCCTTTGGCTGTGTTTCGATTCGATCAGGATAATCTCAGCGGTTGCAACAAGCACGGCCCGAGCGTGTCTTCAAGATCGTTTCACGCAAGACGATAACTCGTTTCGGGTGGTCCATGTCAGGCGGCACAAGCCTCGGAGAGATCCGACTTGTCATCCTCGGTGTCCAACATGCTGGCATCCAGACGCATGGCGTCCATGCGGTGGTCCATGCGGTTTTTGCGACTGGAGTCGGGGATAAGGCACACTTTCAGACGTTCTTCCAGGCGATTCAACGCCCATTTGGGGTCAATATTGACCAAGGAGCAGATCCAGTTGAAGGACCCGGGTTCCATGGATGGGGAATGGAACCATTTTTTCAGGGTGCGATAGTCATAGCGAAACACAGGATCTTCCATGACCGCGGGATCCAGTCGGTACTTCTCCAAGGCGATCAGGTCACGCACGGCCCTATCCATGACCGCCATCCAAAGATGCGTGTCATTGTTGTCGGCGACGGGTTCGTTCATGATCTCCGAAACCACCGATTTTTTCATATCCTCCTCCCGTTAAGAGTCGTCGGGGCCCACTTTGGTAACTAATTTGCACGCTACAATACCTGTTTGATCTGAATGATCCCCGCTCCCGACCCGGATCTTTGAGTTGCAGACGGGGTGGGAAACGGGCAGGGTAGCGCGTGGGCACAGATTGTTTTCGTTATAGTTTAAGAGCCTGCCTGATTGAACATTCGTAAAAAATCCCAGAGGGACGAATCACTCATGTATAGTCGATTCCGACACCAATTGCAATCAGCAAATCAATGTCGCTGCTTCGATGAGTGATTGCCCCCACATTTTCGTGGGTTGGTGGACTGGCAGGGGTCATGGTCAAGATTTAAACACTTTTTTCCATGAGTAAGCTTGATTTACAAGTGGCGATGGTCAAAAATAGGCACCGAGGCAGTTTGTTCCCAACCTGGCAACAGAGTGAAGGTCCCTTATGTCCGAGGAAGATGATGAGCTGTTAGGGATGTTTGTTCAAGAGGCTTCCGAGCATCTTGAAACCATTGAGCCCGATCTCCTGACCCTGGAGGAAAACGGTGACGACACGGAACCGGAAATAATCAACCGTTTGTTTCGTGGTGTCCATTCCATCAAGGGCTCGGCCGGTTTCTTCGGGCTGACGAACATCACCAAGCTGAGCCACAGCATGGAAAACCTTCTCGGCAAGGTCCGGGAACGCACCATGTCGGCAAGCCCTGCGGTTACGGACAGCCTGCTGTCGGGATTGGATAAACTTAAAGCGATGATCTCCGATGTTTCTGCCAGTGCTTCGGTGGATGCCAGCGAGGAGATCCGGGTTATTCAGTCGATTCTGGATGGGGATGCGGGTGGTGGTGGCGCCGCCAAGGGAGCCGGGGCCGCAGAAACACCTGCGGACAAACCCAAGGAACCCGCGCCAGCCCCGTCCGCTCCTGAGGAAGTGGAGAGCGCGGAAGCCGAGTCCCCTGCCGAGGAGGCACCGCCCCCCCCCAAGGCACCATCGGCACCGAAGGTTGCGCCGCCCTCCCAGGCCGCTGCTCCCGGAATGAGTTCGGATGCGCCGGTCGGGGCGGGCTTTGATTTGTCGAAATATCCCGATGTTGTTGCCGACTCGGTGATTCACGGACGGCGCTTTTTTCTCTTCCATCTGGATATGGGTGGGGCCGGGGCGGAAAAACGGGTTCGTTTCGTTCAGACCAAGGCGCTGCTCTCTTCCGTGGGCAAGGTGGTGGCTACGGATCCGCCCATTTCGGGTGAGCAGGATCTGGAGGGGTACACCGGGTCGGTACTGGACCTGTTGATCGCGACGGTCCTGGAGGAGGATTTGTTGGTCTCTTTGCTCCAGGCCGATGCCAGCCGGGTGAAGCCCATCGCCATTCCCCAGGATTTGGCGCGTCAGGTGGCACCGCCCAAGGGGACGGCTCCGGCATCAGCGCCAGCGGCGGCTCGGAACGGCGATACCGATGTCCAATTCGGTTCCCTGGAGGATGCCAATGCGGTCGAGATGGGTTTCAAACCACGCCTGCGGCGGCCTGAGCCCGGTACTTTGACGACCATGACGGGAAAAGGTCGGGATGGCCGGGACACCGGGGGGACTGCGGCCTCAAAAGGGGGGGGGACCACCGGCTGTGGAAGAGACGTTGCGCGTCAGTGTCTCCCTGTTGGACGAGTTGATCAACATGGCCGGGGAACTGGTGTTGGCACGTAACCAGTTGACGCGTGCCGCCGTGGAGGTGCAGACCCAGTTTCCCCACTTCGGACCGCTGATTCAAAATTTGGACTCCATCACCAGCAGGATTCAGGAAAAGGTGATGCAGGCCCGCATGCAGCCGGTCAGTGTGGTGTTCAACAAGTTTCCCCGTATCGTGCGTGATTTGGCGCGCAAACTGGAAAAGAAGATCGACCTGGAGATTCGCGGTGGCGAGGTTGATCTGGATAAATCGGTCATTGAGCATTTGTCCGACCCTTTGACGCACATGATTCGCAACGTGGCGGACCATGCCATCGAGTTGCCCCAGGAGCGGATCAAAATTGGCAAACCTGAAGCGGGCCGGGTGGAATTGGCGGCTTATCATGAAAACGGGTTGGTCAATATCTCGCTCGCGGATGATGGTGCCGGCATCGATGCCGAACGGGTCAAGCAAAAGGCGTTGGAACGGGGGCAGATCACCGAGCGCCAAGCGGATGCCATGAGCGAGGAGGATGCCCTCAACCTGATCTTTGCCCCGGGGCTCTCCATGGCCAAAAAAGTGTCCGATGTCTCGGGACGCGGCGTCGGCATGGATGTGGTGAAAACCAATATTGAAAAATTGGGCGGGACGGTTACCATCCAGTCAAAGGTGGGGAAGGGGACCACGATTATTCTCAAGTTGCCGCTGACCCTGGCGATCATCCCGGCCATGATCGTGTCGTCGGGCAACCAACGGTTTGCCATTCCGGAGATTGGACTGGTGGAGATCGTCCGCATTGCGGAATCGGATCGCGCCAACCAGATCGAGACGGTGGGCAACGCCCCGGTACTCAGGCTGAGAAACATGTTGCTGCCGTTGGTTGATTTGGCGGAGGTGCTGGGGGTATCGCGGGTATGGCCGCCGGGTGGCGACAATTTTGACCGGCGGGAACGGTTGTCGGATCGGCGCGCCCAGGCACGGAAGGCCCGTGATGCCGCCCGTCTCGGGGGATCGACCGGTTTGGCCGCATCCAAGGGAGCCACCGTGGGGGATGATCGGCGTGAGGAAACCGCGGATCGTCGTGATCCCAACAATCTGGTCGCCTATGTGATGGTCCTCAATGTCGGGGGCAACGAATTCGGCATGGTGGTGGACGAGGTGCTGGACAGCGAAGAAATCGTCGTCAAGCCGCTCCCTTCGTACTTCAAAGACAATCTGTGTTTTTCCGCCACTACCATTTTGGGTGATGGCAGCGTTTCGCTGATCATCGACTATGCCGGGTTGATGGAACAGGCCAAGATTAATTTTTCCAACGTCGAACGGGCCACCCGTATGGATTTGGACGAGGAGCGGCGAGCGGCGTTGCGCGAACGGCAGAATATCATTTTGCTGGAGACCGGGACCGGTTTGATCATGGGGATTGTCCACAGCATGGTACGACGGGTGGAAAAAATTTCACCCAAATTGCTGGATACCATTGGTGGCTTGCCGTACGTCCGCTACGATGGCCGAACATTCCGTGCGGTCTATCCCGACCAGGTCATGGGATTGGAGGGGATGGGGTATAGCGGTGGGGATCCGGAGGAGGAGGGGGATGCCGATTTGTGCATGGTGGTTCCCAATATTCCCAATATTCAGGCGGGTCTGATTTTTTCCCGTATCATCGATACCCGGGAGACCCACATCGATCTGGATTGTCGGGCTATCCGGGCGGAAGGGTTGTTCGGCTCGGCGCAGATTGATGATCGGGTGGTTCTGTTTCCCGATGTCAATACCGTCCTCGTGCTGGCGGGGATCGAAATGCCGCATACCCAGTCGCAAGTGGATCGCTCCGGTCTGAAAGCACTGGTCGTGGATGACACCCCGTTCTTGCGTGCCTTGACCAGTAATTATCTGCAATCCGTAGGGTTTGATGTGGATCAGGCAGAGGATGGCCAAGCTGCCCTGGCGAAACTCAGGACAGGGGAATTCGACCTGTTGGTGACCGATCTGAACATGCCGGGGATGGACGGGTTTGAACTGGCGCATGAAGTGCCTTCGACCATACATGCGGATATTCCCATGATTGCGACCACATCGTCGATCTCTTCGGATGTGGAACAAAGATGTTTCAAGGCTGGTTTCGTCAGTTGTGTCCCGGCCATAGACAAAAACCGACTGTTGAAGGTGGTGTCCTTGATGCAGGCTCGGGACTGACGCTTGGTCCCAAACAATTGAATAACCAGAAAATTTTATGTCCCATGAGAAAGAGAAACGGTTATGCTTGTAAGTACTTTTACCTTGGGGGATCTTTACCTGGGCATTGATATTGTGCTGGTTCGAGAGATCAACCGGTCGATGGAGTGTACACCCGTACCCGGGTCTCAGGACTATATACGGGGAATGCTCAATATACGTGGTCGGGTTATTACCCTGTTTGACTTGAAGAAGCGTCTTGGGTGGTCTGGTGATGATGTGGCGGAGGGTGGAGCCGTCAAGCAGTATAATGTTATCATGAAAACCCATAGCGAGGTACTCAAGATTAACCCGGGTCTTGCTGAGAGCAAGTGTCCCTGGGAGGATCCCGTGGGGTTGGCTGTGGATCAACTCGGTGATGTCCGGGAAATCGTTGATGACAATATTTTACCTCCTCCGGCCAATATGCGGGGTATTTCCGCCGATTTTGTGCATGGTGTGGTCGAATTTGAAAGAAATCTGTTGATTATTCTGGATGTGGCTGCGGTCCTTGGTTTTGATGAGCGGCAATCGGGTTGATCCCTTATTTTTCCTTAACGAATGCCGGTTATACCATGGACGATGATACCAAGAGAGTTGCAGAGGAAATAGCGCAAGAATACCGACGACAGCTTGACAGTGTCCGCTCGGAGGTGGGGCAGGTCAAGAATTTGGTACAGGATGCCATTGGCAAGTTGACGGACAGTTTTAACGGCCTCAGGGACAGCTCGGATCGCCAGTTGAGTTTGGTGACGTCCCTGACCGTCTCCATGGATTCCTCTTCGGGTGAGGGTGCTGGAGAGGCGGACTCACGCGTCAATATTCGCGGTTTCGTCAGTGAGACCGACAAGATATTGAGAACTTTCGTTGATCATATTATCCTGGTGAGTCGGCAAAGTATGGAAATGGTACACAGGATTGACGAATTGTCGACGCAGATGAATGAAATTGTTGAATTATTGCATGATATTAATGGTATTGCGGAGCAGACCAACGTGTTGTCGCTCAATGCCCGTATCGTGGCGGCGCGTGCCGGTACGGCGGGGGAGGCTTTTTCGGTTGTTGCTTCGGAGGTGCGCAAATTGGCCCGCAATTCTCATGAATTCAGTGACCGTATCAGCGGGGTGGTGCGCAAATCCAAAAAAGAAATCGAGTCGGCCAAAGGCATTATTGAAGTGATGGCATCCAAGGATATGAGCTTTGCCATTGAATCCAAGGGACGGGTCGATGAAATGATGGCGGAAGTCAGCGAAATTGATCGGTTCACCGAGGAAACCATTCATAAAGTGACCGGATTGGCCGATCAGATTAGTGCCCAGGTGGGTGTTGCCGTCATGTCCATGCAGTTTGAGGATATGGTGACGCAGTTGTCGCATAGCATGGAGAAAAAATTCGCCGTCTTGGAAAACTTTACCCAGGCCATGGAGGCGGAGATTCTGTTCACCGACGGAGTGGATCCAGAGGTGCGGCGCTTTCATTTGGAGAATGTGTTGTCGGGGCAAAGAGATGGCTTTAATGCGGTTGATCGTGGTGCGGTACAGCAAAGTTCCATGGACGAAGGTGAAGTGGAACTTTTTTAGTTAGTACTCCTTGTATGCGAAGGGAGTGCTGAGGTATTGCACAGTGTCATGGGGACTCGGGCGGGCAGGGTGTTGATCCGGGATGTGAGGGTGACCGGGGTTGGAACCAGGGAAAACCAATTACCAACGGGAGCTTGATTATGTCAGGAAACATTTCCGTCGAGCGGACGGAGCAAGAGACAACGATTAACATCAAGGGGCGTTTCAATTTTGAAATGCATTCCCAGTTTCGTACCGCCTATCAGGAAGATACCAGTAAGGGAAAAAAAGGGCGGAAATTTGTTATCGACTTGTCGGGGACGGAATACATTGATTCCTCGGCCTTGGGAATGCTGTTGTTATTGCGGGAGGAGGCGGGTACCAATGAGTCGGACATTGAGATTGTCAATGCCAAGCCGGAAATAAAAAAGATTCTTGAAACGGCTAACTTTCAACGTCTCTTCAAGATTTCATGATGGTTTCCCAGGATCGTTCTTGGCTTATGGCATGAAAATTCTAATTGTTGATGATGATCGTATCAACAGCACCATTTTGAACCGCCTTTTGGCTCGGGATGGACATTCCGTGGTCATCGCCTCCGACGGCGTTGCGGGGGTGGAAGTGTTCCACAGGGAGCAGCCCGACTTGGTGTTGATGGATATCCGCATGCCGCGCATGAACGGGTATGAGGCGGCGCGGGAAATCAAACGATTGGCTGCCAATCGTTTCGTACCCATCATCTTTTTAACGGCGGTTACGGATGAAGATTCCCTGGTTCAGTGTATTGATGCCGGGGGTGATGATTTTTTGACCAAACCCTTCAATCGAACGATCCTGCAGGCCAAGATCGACGCGATGGAGCGGATTCGTCAACTCCATGGCGAACTCAGACGGCAGAAAGAAACGGTAGAACGCCATCAGGGGCAATTACAGCAGGAAATGGAAATTGGCCAGCATCTCTTTGCCAAGATTGTATCAGCGGGTAATTTGCTGGATGCCCCCTGTCTGAAGCGATGGACTTCACCGATGTCGGTGTTTAATGGTGATTTGCTGGTGGCCGCCTACAATCCTGCAGGTGGTCTGCATATCATGTTGGGTGATTTCACCGGACATGGTCTATCGGCGGCGGTAGGGGCCATGCCGTTGGCGGAAATTTTCTATGAAATGACGGCACAGGGCTTTTCTTTGAGCGAGTTGGTGGAGGCGATGAACGCCAAGCTGATCGCCGTGATGCCGACGCGCATGTTTTGCGCGGCCTGTTTGATTGAGGTCGATTATCGCCAACAATCGCTTATGGTTTGGAATGGGGGATTGCCTGATGTCCTGGTGATCGACAAGACGGGTCGCGTGGTGCGACGCTTGGCCTCTAATCGCCTGCCGTTGGGTGTCGTGGCGTTGACTCGCGAAGATCGCAAGATGGAAATCCTTGAGATGAAGTCGGAACACCGGGTATTTTTGTACTCGGATGGATTGATTGAAGCCCCTGATTCAGAGGGGGAGATGTTTGGCATGGACAGGTTGATGTCCCATTTCGGTGGTGATGTGCAGCCGGATAAAATATTTGATGTCATTCTCCATTCATTGATGGCATTTCGTGGCGGTACGGAACAGTGTGACGATATCAGTTTGTTGGAGATCGATTGTTCCCGGGCTGGTGAAGAGCCTCCGGGGGGAATGCCGCGGCGTTCGGAAAAAAGTTTGCCGCCGGCTCCCTGGGAGATGTCGTTTGCATTCCATGCCGGGACTTTGAAAAACGTGGATCCCCTGCCCACGGTCATCAATGCGGTGATGTCGATTCAGGCTCCGACCGGACATCGGGAAAGGCTTTATACCATCTTGGCGGAATTGCTTTCCAACGCCCTGGACCATGGTTTGTTGGGGTTGGATACCGAAATGAAAAAAACCCCCACGGGATTTATCGAATATTATAACCAGCGCGAGGCGCGGTTGAACGCCATGGAATCGGGGTTTATCAAACTGACCCTTGTCCACGAGCCGGTGGTGAATGAGGCCGATGGCCGGCGCATTGGTGGGGCGATGCGTATCCACTTGCAGGATAGTGGCCCGGGTTTTGATCATACACGGGTTCAATCCTATTTGGAGGGGAATGCGGGGCATGGGGGGCGGGGTATCGCATTGATACGGTCGTTGTGCAGTGAGTTGGTTTATCATGGCGCGGGCAATCAGGCTGAGGTGGTCTACCAATGGACGTATCAATAGCCATGGGTTGTCGTACGTAAATTTTTGGCTGGCAAGGAAATGCAGTGGTGATGCCCCTTAAGGTGATGGTCGTTGATGATACCATCACTTACAGAATGATCATGAAAAAAGTTGCTGAGAGCATCCCTGGGATTCAGGTCATGGCGACGCTCTCCAATGGCAAATTAGCTTTAGATAAAATCACCAGTCTGTTTGCCGCCAAAGATCCAACGTGCCCGGATGTGGTTCTTTTGGATGTGGAAATGCCGGTTATGGATGGGTTGACCAGCCTGAGGGAGATTGCCAAGCGTTTCCCGGGTCTCACAGTGATCATGGTCAGCGGTTTGTCGCGTTCCAATGCCAATATTATCATGGAGTGTCTCAACGCCGGCGCACTGGATTTCATTACCAAGCCCATGGAGAGCAATGTCGATCGCGCCAAGGATGCGTTGCGCAAGGATTTGGAACCGATCCTGTCCGTCATTATCAAGGAACGCGGCGATGGGGGGGATGGTTCCGGTGCTGCGGTTGCCGAAGGGGAACGGGCCGAAAAACCCGCCATTTCCGTTTCAGAAGCTGGGACGGTTTCTGTGGTGGCACCTCCCCGTGTGCAGGGGGTCAAATCCGGGATGCCGGCACCGGCCAGGGTACCGCCACCAATGGTTGCAAAGCCTCCGGCAGTGCGGATCAAGCCCAGCGGGCATGGGCAGCAGGTCAAAGGGGCGGCGCACGATGCCCCGGGATTGATTCTGGTGGGTTCTTCCACGGGAGGCCCGGCGGCACTGACCAGACTTTTGGCGAGGATCGGTTGCAAATTGCCGGTTCCCATGTTGATTGTGCAACATATGCCGCCAGTTTTTACCGCTTCGTTGGCAGCTCAGTTGTCACGGACTTCGGGGTTGGATGTTCGCGAGGCAAAGGATGACCAAGCGTTGGAACCGGGAGATGTGATTGTGGCTCAGGGGGGGCGCCATATGACGCTGGTCGAAGAAAATCGCAAGCTTAAAATAATGCTGAATGATGGTCCCAAGGTGAATGAATGCCGGCCAGCCGTGGATGTGTTGTTCATGTCGGCTGTGGCCTGTTTTTCGGGGCGTATTTTGGCGGTTGTCCTCACGGGTATGGGGCGTGACGGTGCCAACGGGGTCGATGCCTTGAAACGAATGGGGAGGACTTTTTGTATCACCCAGGACCAAAAAACATGTGTCGTCTATGGGATGCCCAGGTCGGTGGATGAAAAAGGATTGTCGGATCTGTCGCTTCCCCTAGATGAGATCGGTCCGAAGATTGCCGAAATGTGTGGATGTTAGGGGGGAGACGACCATGGCGATCTCCAAAGAAGAATTTCAGCTTATACGGCAGTTCCTGCATGACCACAGCGGTATTCTGGTCAATGAGGGCAAGGAATACTTGGTCGAAAACCGGTTGACCGTGCTTTTGGTGCAGAATGGCTGTGAAAATTTTACCGAATTATACGAAAAGCTGAAAAAGGATACGGGTCCGTTACGCAACAAGGTCATTGATGCCATGACGACCAACGAAACCCTGTGGTTTCGCGATGCATCGTTTGCCACTGCCGTGACCGAAACCGTCATCCCTTATTTGCTTGGCAAAGCGATGACGCAGCCGCAGGTTCGCATCTGGTCGGCGGCGTGTTCCACGGGTCAGGAGCCGTATTCCATCGCCATGTTGTTGCACGAAGCCATGGAAAAAATCGGCCCGAAGGCACCAGCGTTGAGCAAATTTCGCATTCTGGCCACCGATATTTCACCGTCCGCGGTCACCATCGCCAAAACAGCTCGTTACAGCCAGTTGGCTATTTCGCGGGGGATGAAACCAGAATTTCTCGAAAAATATTTCAGCAAAAATGGCATGGTCTATGAAGTGAAACCGGAAATTCGCGGGCTGGTGGAATTCAAGCAGTTCAATCTGAAGGATGATTTCACCCCGCATGGCGTCTTTGATTTCGTCATGTGTCGGAATGTTTTGATTTATTTTTCGGAAGATCTTAAAAAAGCCATTTACCAGAAGATTCATCGTGGGTTGGCCAAGGATGGGTGGATGGCCATAGGGGCATCGGAATCGCCCAGGGGGTATACGGATGCTTTTGAGCAGGTGCTCATCAAGGGTGCGGCTTTGTTTCGTCCGAAGCGTGTTTGAAACTGGCGTCAAGCAACGTACTCTTTTGTTGGGGATGATATGATGAAGCTGCTGACGATTGATGATTCCAGAACGATTCGCCGCGTCATTTCCGGGATCGGGGCGATGTTGGGCTATGAAGTGCTTGAGGCGGAAAACGGTATGGAGGGTCTCAAGGTTTTGGAGCAATGTGCGCAAGAAGTGGGTTTGGTGCTTCTGGATTGGAACATGCCTGGGATGATTGGCCTGGATGTCCTGAAGGCCATCAAACGGGATCCCCGGTGGCAGCATATACCGGTCATGATGGTGACCACCGAGGGGGAGAAGGATTACATCGTCAAATCAATCCAGGCGGGGGCGTGTCATTACCAAACCAAACCGTTTACCCAGGAGGAAATGGCAACCCGCATCATGGAGGCGATGGGCATGGGGGGTGTGTGATGCCGGGGATTGGGCGGGCCGCCCCCGGAGGGGGATGTCCGGTTCGGGTCCCCGGGCGTTCGTTTTGATCCGTGCAAGGATGGACTTTCTGGGAGATTTCCATGGATTTATCGCGCAATGGTGACGATAAGAGAGAAGCTGTCTTTGCTGCGTTACAGGTTGCCGTTGTGGATGTCCTGTCCCGCATGGCAATGACGGAAGCGTTGTTCGTCCACCGGGAAAAAATGGACCGCTTTTACTTGGATCAGGAAGCGGGGGCCATGATTCGTTTGACCGGGGACTGGGAGGGGATGATCGGTATTTCCGGTTCTTTGGAATTGGTGCGCTCCATCGTATCGCGTATCGTCGGCCTGCCAGCGGAACAACTGAATACGGCTGACTTGATGGATGGCATTGCGGAATTGGCCAACATGGTGGGTGGAGGGACCAAGAGCAATGCCGGTATGGCCAATGTCAAAGTGCATCCTCCCATGGCCGTGATCGGCAAAGAAGTGGTGGCCGAGTGGAAAACGGATCGCGGTACGGAAAAATTTATCTTTGAAGTCGAGGAGAGTACACTGCTCGTCCTGGCTAACTTGTGAGGTGATGGTAGCGGCTTGGTGAACTTTTAATTGATTGATTTTCTATCATGGATTGGTTACCATCCTGGCTTTTATGTTTCTTGAAGGAGAGAATTCCATGCGTGTGCTTATCGTTGATGATTCCAGTGTCATGCGTAAAATTGTCAGCCGGGGACTGCGGCAGGCGGGGTTCAAGGTTGACGATATTATCGAAGCGGGAGATGGCCAGGAAGCCATGGGTGTGCTGGCAGCGGACAGCAATTTTCAGTTGATTCTGTCGGATTGGAACATGCCGGTGATGGACGGCTTGAATTTTGTGAAGTCGGTTCGCGGTACAACAGGCCCTGCCAAGTCCATTCCCATCGTCATGGTGACGACGGAGGGTGGTGAATCCAAGGTTCAAGCCGCCATTGAGGCAGGCGCAAATGGCCATATCAAAAAGCCCTTTACACCCGATACCCTCAAGGCGACTCTGGGTCAGTTCATGAAATAATGGATTGCCTGCCGATATCGTGACGCACGGGTGACCTTGCTTAAGGTCACCCATGGTCGCGGTCAGCGTTGCGCCAGGGAGCATTGTTTCACAGACGTTGCGGCGTGTGTACTCTTGGCATCGCCTGTGCCCCCGTGTCGTACACAGAGTCGTGTCCGGTAGGACGGAGAGTGGCAGTTATTTGTCATTTGCTGTTGTTCCGGTTGGTGTTCGTCGGAATATGGGGTTATCGTCATATTCTTGTATGGCCTGATCGGTACCGCTCCTTGGTCTTGAGTCGCTGTCCCCCCCCCTGTCAACGGATAGGGTTCTTCTGAAGTTCTCTCGATTTGGTCGGTGCGTTGTTTGCGTGCCTGCGGCCTGTGGATTTTTCGATTTGTGTTTGTGTCGCTTCCGATAAATAATAAATGGCTTGTTTTTTGCGTTCTTTAGCCTGTCCCGCCGGTTTGATACAAAATCGGCAGCTAAAGCCAGGTTTGGTGACACCAGGAAACGCGCGAGTCGGAACGAATGGAAACTCCAGATAAAATTGTAAAAAAAACGAGGCCGTTCTTTCTCAACTATTTTGCCAAGTTGGCTAATGACCTCAATACCCTGACCGCAGCTCCCGTTGCCTGTTCTTTGACGGATGTGGAGTTGATGAATGGGTATGACGATCTGGAAACCTTGATCGAAAAAGATCGTAGTGTCGCCTACGTGCGTGAAGATGGTTTGAATTCTGGCGATGTTCACCTGATTTTTGACGTCTCGACCTCCATTGCCCTGACCGGGTTGATGATGATGATGGGCGAGGCCGTTATACAAACCCAGGTCAAGACCAGAGATTATAACGAAGAATTTCAGGAGGGTTTCAACGAGGTTTCCAATCAGGTCGTGGGGGCGATGAACGATCTGGTGGAAAAGAAAATGCCTGAGGGGGGGCACCTGTTCTTAGAGCGGACAACACATTGCGAATTTGGCAATATGCCGCCCACCCTGGTGGACGGCGTGACGTATCTGGTGGCAAGCGCTGAAATTCAAGTGGCGAGCTTTCCAGTGGAAATATGCCGCTGGGTGCTGTCGCGTGGTTTTGCCGAAGCATTGTTGAAGGTTGAGATTCCGGGAACCCCCGAGGAAATGGCCGCATCGGCGGCGAAGGCTGCTGCGACGGCAGCCCCGCCGCCTCCGCCGGAACCGCCGCCGGCTCCAAAGGTTGCCGCCGCACCTCCTGCGCCACCGCCTGCGGAAGTTGCCGCGGACAAGGAGCCCAAAGATGAGGAGGTCGGGGCCGGTATGGCCACCCCGGAAGATTTGGCCAAAATCTCCACCGGAGGCGTGGTTTATTCCAATTCGGATGGCTTGCCGGCACCCGATGAGCCGGGTAGTGTACGGGTGGTGGTGACGGAACCGCCGTTCTCGCTCAAGGAGGAAGAGCAAATCATAAGTGCCATCAACGCGATGCGGGAAGAGGGACACCGAAATATCGGCGTTGATCGCAATGGCAAATTGATACGGGTCATCAGTCAGAGCGATCTGCGTCAGGTGATGGGTCCCTTTTTTGGCACCAAGGCCATGGGGCCACGGGACAAAGCGATTTGCACGTTGCCCTTGGGCAAATTGAACCAAACCCAACAGTTGATCCGGGTTTCTTTGGGAGGTACCATCAACCAAGCAGCCGATTTGCTCACCGAATTCAATCTGCGGGCGCTGCCGGTGGTTTCCAATCAGGGGGTGTTGCGTGGTTTTGTCACGGTTCACGCCGTCCTGAATTATTTTCGCAAGAAAAAACGAGCCTGATCGTTCTGGATGGATCAAAAAGCAGGTTGGCTGAAAGCCCGGTGTTGGTGACAACCGACGCTGCAGGCTTTTGTTTTTTTTCACGGGCACTCGTGTCGCATGCTAAAGAGGAGACCGGCTGAGGCCATGCATCATTCCGAGTCTGTCACCAAGAACATGGCACTCGTTGCCCTGGTGGGTCGGCCCAATGTTGGCAAATCGTCTCTGTTCAACCGGTTGACACGTACCCGACTGGCCCTGGTGGATGATACCCCGGGTTTGACGCGGGATCGTCATTATGCCCAGGCGGCGTGGGACGGGCGGGTGTTCCGGGTTGTGGACACGGGGGGATTTGAACCGGATCAAGGTGAAACCATCAAACGTCAGGTGTGGCACCAGGCGCAATTGGCGGTTGAAGAGGCCGATTTGGTGGTCTTGGTTCTGGATGCCCGGGTCGGGCCTTTGGCAGATGATGTATTCCTGGCCGATTTGTTGCGCCGCAGCGGCAAACCGGTGCTGTGTGCCGTCAATAAATCGGATGGCCATCAGGGACGACATGGTTATGCCGAATTTTATTCGTTGGGGCTGGAGCCCGTTATTGCCATTTCCGCGGCCCATGGCACCGGCGTCGGGGAGTTGGTTGCAGCGTTGCTTGCGGCCCTGCCAACGGAAAATGAGGGTGATGCGGGGGCAGGGGACGATGCCGTGGTGCGGGTGGCGGTGGTCGGCTGTCCCAATGCGGGCAAAAGTTCCCTGATCAATCGTTTGTTGGGCGAGGATCGCTTGGTAACCTCGGAAATTCCCGGAACAACACGGGATTCTATCGACATGCTTTGTGTCGATGGTCGTGGACGCAGAATGGTTTTAGTAGATACTGCTGGCATTCGGCGCAAGAGTCGTATTGCCCTGCGCATAGAAAAATTTTCCGTCCTGGCGGCCATTCGCGCTATCGACCGCTCCCATGTGGTCGTTTTGGTCATGGATGCGTTGCGCGGCATAACCGATCAGGATTTGCGGGTGGCCGGTCTGGCCATGGAAGCGGGCAAAGGTTTGGTTTTTGCGGTGAACAAGTGGGATCAGATGACGGTCGGCAAACGTACCGAGCGGGATTTTTCCGCAGCGGTCCGGGATGCATTCCCCCATTTCAGTCATGGTCGGTTGGTTTTTTTGTCGGCGGTTACCGGGAAGGGGGTCGGAAAGCTCACCGATGAAATCCACCTGACCCACAAGGAGGGCTTACGGCACATTTCGACAGGGGTCTTGAATCGTTGGCTCCGGGATGTGGTGGAAAAGCATCCACCGCCCCGGCGGATGCACCGCCTGATCCGACTGCGTTACATGACGCAGGTCAGTTCCCAGCCACCGACCATGGTGATTTTTGCCAATTTGCCCGATCAAATCCACGAAACCTATCGACGTTACCTGGAAAATCAATTGCGGGAAGCATTTGGCTTTTCCGGTGTGGTGATTCGCCTGTTGTTCCGCAAGGGGGAAAACCCCTATGAGCAGCAGACCCAGGAGGGCACCTAAACCGCAGCTATCTTGGAATGTGCAGTTATTGTCATCCCCGCGAAAGCGGGGATCCAGAGAACCTTCCTACTTTCCCTGACTTTCTGGATTCCCGCTTAAGCCTCGTCAATCCCGCGAAAGCGGGAACCTCGAATGCTTGAATCGGGGGCGGGAATGACGCGGGAAAACTACGTATCCCGCGTTGGTTGCGGTTTAGCAGAAACGATGATCAGGGCCAACAAACAAATCGTATCCAAGTCATCCAATTTTTGCCTGGTCCAAACTACCCGAGCCATTTTTCCATTCCTTTTTTGCATCTTCCTGAGAGATTGTCTCGCTGTTATCTGCCTGGGCCAAACCCTTTTCCACTTTTTGCATCAGGTATAAACGCCTCACTATTTCTTCAATGGAAACGTCTGCTGGCAATTTCCTTGTCATTTCTGAAACCTGCTCCCTGACATTCACGGCGCAGCTCCCCTCGATGGCCATAATAGGCCAAGTTAACCAATGCCACCGACATAAACCAGCCATTTGTCTATCACAGCCAACTATTCGTATCCCAAATCGCATGGTCCCAAACAGCACCTTTTCCGGTGTCGTCATCTACGATAGTACCAACACCCGTGTCCTTAACGATTACCGCTCCGGAAACCGTGTGCAACAAAAGCTTGAAGGTTTCATTGCCTTCATCCAGGGTATCTCCAAAAATTGGCACAGAGACCGTTTTGCTGGTCTCTCCCGGAGCAAACGTGACCGTACCATTGGTAAACGTGTAGTCGGACCCAACGGTCGCGGTATCATCTCCGGTATTGTATTGCACCGAGATGGTTCGGGTACTTGGATAATCCAGGGTGATGGTGAATACGGCATTGGTGGTTCCCGCATCACCTTCAGTCACGGAAACATCACTGACACTGATCTTGCGATTGGCATCAATGTCCTCGGGGTATACCGTCACCTTGGTCGTACTGCTGCTCGAAGCCCCCTCTCTGTCGGTAGCGGTCAATTTGAACACCAAATCGGTCGCTGTCGTTACGGTTGGGAGCGTGAAGGCAGCCGTAATGGTTGCGGCGTTATTGATGGTAACCGGTGGACCACTCACCTGGGTCCACGAGTAGGACAAAATATCCCCGCTGCCATTTTGATCCGTGATGTTACCACCGAGGTTAAAGGTACCTTTGGCAAATCCCGTGGCATCAGCCCCCGCCTGGACAATCGGTGCGGCGTTGATGGTGACCGATACGGTAACGGGAGGCGAATCGGCAATTCCATCGTTGACTTTGAAGGTAAAAGAATCGGGTCCATATGCATCGGGGATTGCGGTATAAGCTCCAGCGGTGGGGGTGTAGGTAAAGGCCCCCGTAGCCGGATTGGTAATGACCACCGTCCCCTTGGTGGCTTGGGTGACTATTTGATAAATAAGTGGATCGCCATCGGGATTATTGACGTTCAGGAAACCGGAAAGTACCTGCCCTGGAATCACATTCAGGGAACCAAATGTCCACTTGTCAGCATCCCAGGTTGCCTGATCCCAAACAGCATCGACAACTGGCATGGGTGGGTTGTTGACAATCTGCATGGTCATTGTCGCTGGTGGCGTTACACCGTAGCCATCGTTGACGGAGAAAGTAAACGTGTCCGAACCACTCGTCCCGGGATTGGCTTGATAGCTAAAGGCCCCAGTTGCCGGATTGGTAATGGTGACAGTCCCTTTTTTGCCGTTGTCAACAATGGAGAAAGAAAGCGTTTTTCCAGACTGATCATTGCCAATGGGCAGCAATCCGTTAAAGGTTTTGCTTGGGAATACGGCCATTGGATTTGCCGGGGGGACAAATTCCGGTGGTTTATTGAACACATTGATGGGAACCATGATGGGTGTGCTATCGCTGAAGCCATCATTGACGACGAACGAAAAACTGTCCGGGCCGGTACCACCGGGATTGGGCTGATAGATGAAGGCTCCCTTGATTGGATCGGTGATGGTTACCACCCCCTTGGTCCCTTGGGTGACAATTTTATAGGTCAGAGGGTCACCGTCCGGGTTGTTGACAGGGAGGAAGCCGGAAATGGGTTGCCCTGCCTTCACATCCAAAGAACCCGATGCCCACAGGCTGCTGTCCCAGGTTGCCTGATCCCAAACCGCATCGCTAACCGGATTGGGCGGGTTGTTGGTAATCTGCATGGTGACCGATATGGGCATTGTCTCCCCATAGCCATCGTTGATCGCAATGGTGAAGGTATCCGGGCCACTCGTCCCGGGATTGGCTTGATAGCTAAAAGCCCCCGTTGCCGGATTGGTAATGGTGACAGTTCCTTTTTTGCCGTTGTCAACAATCTTGAAGACCAGGGTCTTTCCCGATTGATCGTTACCGACGGGAAGGATTCCGTTGAAAGTTTGCCCAGGTGACACTGCCATTGGATTGGCTGGGGGAATAAATACCGGTGGTTTATTGAACACATTGATGGGCACCACGATTGGCGCACTATCGCCAATACCATCATTAACGATAAAAGTGAAACTGTCTGGACCGGTACCACCGGGATTGGGCTGGTAGATGAAGGCTCCCTTGATTGGATCGGTAATGGTTACCACCCCTTTGGTCCCTTGGGTGACAATTTTATAGGTCAGGGGGTCACCATCCGGGTTATTAACAGGGAGGAAGCCGGTAATAGGCTTCCCTGCCTGGACATCCAAGGAACCCGACGCCCACATACTCGTATCCCAAATCGCCTGATCCCAAACGGCATCCAAGATTGGCGTGGGCGGAGGATTGACAACCTGAATGGTCATAGGAATCGGAGGCGTTTCACCTACACCATCGTTTACGGTGAAGGAAAAGGTATCGGGACCAATCGCGCCGGGATTGGGCTGGTAGGTGAAAGCTCCGGTTGTCGCATTGTTGAGAGTCACCGTCCCTTTTTGAGCATTGGCGACGATCTTGAAGGTCAGTGTTGTGCCAGGCGGCACGTCCTTGATGGGTAACAAGCCAACAAACGGCTTGCTCACCTCGGCGATTATATCGTTTGCTGGAGGTTGGAATTCCGGCAGGGGGTTCGCCACCTGGATGGTCATCGGCATGGGGGGGGTCGTACCCACGCCATCGCTGACGTTGAAGGAAAAAGTATCCAGACCGGTGGAGCCGGGATTGGGCAGGTAGCTGAAGGCACCCGTTGCCGGATCGGTGATGGTTGCCGTTCCTTTGCTTCCCTGGCTGACGATCTTGAAGGTCAACGCCACTCCCGGCTGGGCATTGACGATGGGCAGTACGCCCGTAATCGGTTGACCAATCCGGGCAACCATGGTCAGGGAAGGGGGTACGAAGTCGGGCAGCTTGTCGACGACCGTAATGGCCACGGAAATGGGTTGGGTTTCGCCAATTCCATCATTGATAACAAAGGAAAACGTGTCAATCCCCGTTGCATCGGGATTGGGCTGGTAGGAAAAGGCGCCTGTCTTGGGATCGGTAATGGTTGCGGTGCCCAGGTTGCCATTGGCGACAATCTTGAACGTCAGGCTTTTTCCCGTTTGGTCGTCCTTGATGGGCAGAAGCCCGGTAAACACCTGGCCCACCTCAACCAAAGGATTGTTCGCAAAGGGGATGAACTGCGGCAAGATATCCGTTGCCTTCAGTATTACTTTCGCCTGGTCCTGGATCGCCGCCTGTTGTTGGGTTGCTTTGGCCATAATCGTGGGATCAAATTGGGCCAGTTGACCGGCGAGGGTATCCAGTTTTAACTCTGCACCGGAAGCACTGTTATCACGGATGGTACTCAACAATTGATCCGAAGCATCCCCACCCAAGCCCGTCCCAGCAATGGCCGCAACGTTCCCCGCCGTCAGGATCATGGTATCCAGCGACATGTTTTGTGAGACGGACAGAACCTGTACCGCTTGCTCCAAAGTATTGGCGCTGTTAAGGATGGCACTGAGAATATCACTGGAATTTTGTCCCGCTTGTCCGGCAGCCGCTTGTCCCATGGCGGCCAGGGGGGAAGCAACAGCCGTTTGCACCTGAGCCAGGGTGCCACCTTTTTGCAAAACCGCTTGCGCCATGGACCCAGCCGTCTCAGCGATATCCCGTGCGGCAAGTTTCATGACATCGCCACCCGTGGCCATGGTGCTTTGGATTTGCGTCAGAACGGTATCCATGGCATTACCGGCCAGTCCCGCTCCCGCCACACCCGCGGTTACATCAGCCAGGGCGACCCCCTGGTCTTCAAACCTTTTGAACGTAGCCTCCATGTTGGTCCGGGACGTATCCGCCGACTGGGAAGCGCTCTGTTGCAACACACTCAGAGTTACCGTGTCGATGCTGCCGGTCAAGTCGGTCGTTTGCTTGAGTTGTGTGGTGGCGTTGGCAATGACGCTGGAGGCCAACACCAAAAGATTGCTCCCCTGGTAGGTCGATGCCTGCCCAACCTTTTCCACCAACGCCGGCCCCATCGCCTGTGCCATGTTGGTGGCCACACGCAACGCCGTGTCGGGTGGTGCGTCGCCGGTCAGATCCAGATTTTTGACTTCACTGAACAATTGCTGCGCCATGGCCCCGGTCAAGGCAGCCTGTTTGTCGGTGTCCAAGGTCGCGGCACTGGCGTGAAAGGCTGCGGCATTATTGACCACCAATGTTGCCATATTGGTCAAAACATTGATCGCAGCTCCCGAGAAGGCCGATGAATCCAAGGTCAAATCATATTTTTTTAACGTTTCGGAAGCCTGAGTCACCAAGGCTTGGGCCATGGAATTGACCACCTCGCTACCCAGGGTGCCCGAGGTTTGGTTCGTCGCCATCCCCACCAAGGCCGAATCCAATGCCGTGGCGGCATTCTTGGCGGTATTTTGCGCCTTGTTCAAATTGGCTTTTTGCGCATCGGTCATCGCCGACTTGTCCACCGCCAGATCACTCAGGAAGGTGGTCAAGGAACTGGCAACGCCCTTGCCCATGTTGGTAGCGACAAGTAGTTTTGCCTTGTCATCCAAGCCGCTCTTATCCTTGCCGGAGTTGAGCGAACCCGCCACCGCCGAAGAGACGATCTCACCAAAATTTTTGACCTGCATCCCCAACGTTGCCACGGTAGGACTCGATTTGGTCAGATCCACAGTGGAGGAGGTAATCAAATCGGACATTTGATCACGGGTCGCTTCAACGATCAGGCTCAGATTGGCTCCACCCTGGTTGGTCTTGGCAATGGCGACAAGGGGGGCCTGGACAAGAGACATGCTGTTGGTAACGACATTGGTGAGGGAATCACCACTGGTAACACCCTTTTTATCAACAATTTTGGCTACAGTTATTGCCGCCGATTGTACGATGGACTCAAGTGCCGCCTGTTTTTGGGCATCGCTGCCGGTTAGCTCCGTGCTGGCAGTCGAATACATACTCTGAAAGGAGGTGGCAAAGGTTTGCGTATTGGTCAGGATTTGGGCCGTATTGGCACCTGTGGCCGCTTCGCTCTGGATCATGGTGGTGACATCACCCGCCTGGCGTCCCTGGGCAACCAATTCACCAGCGAGTCGGGCCTGAAAAGCGGGATTGGCCATCAAACTTTTGGCGACCGCCGGATCTTTAGGATCGGCGGCACTGGCGAGGATATCCTCCGGCTTGCGCGTGGCATCCATGCCGGCAATGGTATCGATCAAGGTGTCGGCCAAGCCCCCCGCTTTGGGATTATCGGCGGTCCGAGCCTGCATGGGCTTGCTGGCAAAGGTGTCGTAATCAACGGCATCGCCAAGGGCAGCCTGCACTACCGTTTTGGCTTTGCTGGCAAAACCAGTGGCACCATCGCTGACATCAAGGCTGGAAAGACTGGTCCCAGCAGGCAATACCTGAGAGGTGATGGCCTGGGTGATGGGATTGATGTTGGTGGTCGTGGTGGTGCTTTTCAGGCTGGGAATGATTGAGCGCAGGACATCTTTGCCGTTGGGCAGGGTAACGCTCAAGATGACGGGAAAGTTGGCGCTGTCCGGCAGAGTGACCCCGGAAAACTGCCCTTTGGCATCGGTGGTCCCAACCTCTTTCGTGTCACCCCTGGCTGTTTGCAAAGTTACTTTGGCGTTGGGCAAGGCTAAACCGTTGGCGGCTGTGCCAGAAAGACCCGGTGTCGTTGTTACGGTGTTGGTGTTGTTCGCGGTCGTGCCGCTCGTGGTTCCAGCACTCGTCGCCCCGGCACTGCTGTTGCTCGTTGAGCCATCGCCACTCCCACCGCCCCCTCCACCACCGCAAGCCGAAGCCAATGCAGCAAGAAATAAAGCGGAAACAACACCGAACAGTTTTTTCGACTGCATGGACGATCTTCCCCCAAAGGCACGTTACCACGTTTCAAAAAAGCAAAACGGACCTTCGCCCCCACTCGATCTCTCGATAGAACGGCATGCGTTGCTGACCCGTTCGTCATGTTTTCTATAACGACAGGACGTCAACACCCTCCTACAGAGAAAAATGGCAGGCACAGTTTTACTTGTCAACATATATTTGCACCATGTTTTAAAAAAGCTATTCTACAGTATATCAAGGTAATATAATATACCATTAGCATCAATTTTGTCGTTATCGCATCAGAGTATGACTTGCATTCCAATCGCTGAAAAATGAGTTCCCTATGCCAGACAAACCGGGTATCCTTCAGTCGATAACGCTGTGAACAGGAGAAATCGCCATGACGCAGGCTGTAACCTTTGACGATGTCTGGAAAATGTTCCAGGAAACCGACCGTAAGTTTCAGGAAATGGTCTGGGAAGACCGTGAGCGGAGAGCGGAACTCGACCGTAAATTCCAGGAGACCGACAGGAAAATCCAGGAAACAGGGCAGCAGATTAAAGAGGTTTCAGTCCAAATGCGGGAGACTGATCGTCAAATGCAGGAGACTGATCGTCAAATGCAGGAGACTGATCGTAAGATCAAAGAGGTTTCCACGCAAATCGGTCGATTGGGAGGTCGTTTGGGTGAATTTGTTGAGGGGTTGGTCGCTCCTGCTTGTGAGACCCTGTTTGCTGAGAGGGGTACCCCAATCCACATAGTCAGTCCTCATGTGAAGGCAAAACTGGACGGAGGACGGCACATGGAAATCGACCTGCTTGTGGTAAACACCGATACAGTGTCGCTGGTAGAAGTCAAAAGCAAACTGACGGTAGAAGATGTGCAGGATCACATGAAGCAAATGGAGGAGTTCAAGGAATTTTTCCCGGAATATGCTAACAAGAAAGCGATTGGCGCTGTTGCAGGCATGGTGGTCGATGAAAGTGTCATTCATTTTGCCATTAAAAGAGGGTTGTTTGTTATGGTACAGTCTGGAGACTCCGTGCGTATTGCCAACGACGAGACCTTCGTGCCCCGCACATGGTGAATGGTGGGCTTGTAGACCGTGGACCAATAAGAATCCAAGGCTGTGTGGCAGCGGGTTATTAAGCCTGACACGTAAAAAAAGCCTAAGTGATGGATGGAAGTCCCGACCGATAATTTTTCAACGACGTAAGGGACGCTATCCATGACACTCGTTTCGCTTCTCGGTTATTCAGCCGCGACCCTTACCACCCTGGGCTTGGTACCCCAAGTGGTGCGGACCATAAAAACCCGCGATACCCGAGGTATCTCCCTTTGGATGTACGCCATGCTCAGCCTGGGTACCTTTCTATGGGTTGTTTATGGAATATTGTTGAATTCATGGCCAATCGTAATAGCTAACGCCTTGGCTTGCATTCTTCTTCTTATTGTTTTGTTCATGAAAATTAAACTCGGATAATTCATTGGCCATGGCATACAAACTCTTATTCCGGCATCCTCCGATGGCCTGGGAATGAGGTAACTAAATAGCGCGGAGTCACTAATATGAGTTTTTTTTCCAAGCTCGCCGGTGAATTCATCGACATCGTCGAATGGACGGACGATTCATCCGACACCCTTGTCTACCGGTTTGAACGCTATGACAACGAAATCAAATACGGGGCGCAATTGGTGGTACGGGAAACACAGCACGCCCTGTTTGTCAACGAAGGCAAACTGGCTGACGATTTCGGTCCTGGGATGTATACTCTTGAAACAAAAAACATTCCCATTTTATCAACTCTCAGGGGATGGAAATACGGTTTTTCAAGCCCCTTCAAAGCGGAGGTGTACTTTGTCAGCATGCGCACCTTCACCAACATCAAATGGGGCACCCGCAATCCCATCATGTTGCGCGATCCGGAGTTTGGCCCGGTCCGGTTGCGCGGCTTCGGCAGTTTTTCCCTGAGAGTCATCGATCCGAAAAAATTGGTGATGGCCGTCGTGGGAACCGAAGGTCGTTTCACCTTGGAGGAAATCACCGAACAGCTAAAATCTTTATTTTTGACCCGGTTTGCCGATACCCTGGCAGAAAGCCATATCCCCTTGCTGGATCTTTCCACCAAGTATGACGATCTGGGGGTGATATTGCAAAACAAGATAGGTCCGGAATTTCAGGAATACGGCCTGGATCTATTGAAGCCTTTGGTGGAAAACATTTCTCTCCCCGAAGAGGTGGAAAAGGTGCTGGACAAACGGACCAGCATGGGAATGATCGGTGATTTGGGGGCCTTCAACCGGTTTCAGGCCGCAGTATCCATTGAAAAAGCTGCGGAGAATCCGGGTCAGGCGGGAGGAATGATGGGCATGGGCATTGGAATGGCCATGGGTCAGCAATTCACCTCGCCCTGGGCGCAAGCGGCACAACAACCACCCGCCGTTGCCGCGCCACCCCCACCACCCCCTCCGCCACCTCCGGTCGCGGCACAAGCCCAATATCACTTGGTCATTCAAGGCCAGCAACAGGGTCCCTATGACACTGCCGGGGTACGCCAATGGATCGCCTCGGGTCAAGTTTCTGGACAAACGTTGGCCTGGAAACCGGGAATGGCCCAATGGATGGCACTGCAACAATTTCCCGAGTGGACCACACTGGCCGGCACCACACCGCCACCTCCTCCCCCACCACCACCCGTTGGGGGACCACCACCGTTACCCAATCCGTAAAATAATCCGCCCTTGAAAAAATGAGAACGGATATGACTAACGACCGAAACGTAACGCATGCCCCCAAAAGGTTTCCTTGCGCGCAATGTGGCGCCAGTCTGACCTTTTCCCCGGGAATGACTTCCCTGGTGTGCGAACATTGTGGTTATTCCCAAAAGACCCACGAAACCAGGACAGACGTTGGAGAATTGGATTACAACGCCTGGTTGGAAAAAGGGGAGGCTGACGAGCATCTGGAAGATATCATGGTCGTCCGCTGCACGGTTTGTGGGGCATCCCTGGAGCCGGAAAAAGAAACGGTTGCCATGCCCTGCCCCTTCTGCGGCAACGCCATGGATTTGCATGAGGTTTCCCACCGACAAATCAAGCCGTCCAGTTTACTGCCCTTCAAAGTGGATAAAAAACAGGCTCGGGAACACTTCAAGCAATGGGTAGCGAGCCGCTGGTTCGCCCCCAGCAAACTGAAAGTGGCGGCACGGGGCGATACGCCCTTGAACGGTTTGTATGTCCCCTACTGGGCCTACAACGCCCAGACCGATAGCCAATACCAAGGGCAACGCGGCATTCATTATCAGGAACGGGAAACCTACACCACCACAGAAAATGGTCAAACCGTACAAAAAACCCGCTCTGTCACCCGTACCCGTTGGTATCCCGTAGCGGGTCAGGTTTCCCACTGGTTTGGCAATGTATTGGTCATGGCCAGCGATTTGCTGCCCGCTCCCATGGCCGATGCCCTGGAGCCCTGGGACTTGGAGAATTTGGTCGCCTATGATTCCAGTTTCGTCAGTGGTTTTCGCGCCCAAAGTTATCATGTGGGTTTGGCAGACGGATTCGGACAGGCCAAAGGCAAAATGGCGGGTACCATCGATACCCTGGTGCGGCAAGACATCGGTGGCGACGAACAGCAGGTCAACCATGTCTCAACGCAGTACAGCGCCGTTACCTTCAAGCACATCCTGTTGCCCATCTGGCTCAGTACCTACCGTTTCGGCAATAAAGAATATCGCTTTTTGATCAATGCGCGCAGTGGCGAAGTGCAGGGGGAACGTCCTTACAGTTGGATCAAAATTACAGCCACCGTCCTGAGTATCGTCGGTATTCTGGGGGGATTGTGGTGGAAATACGGCGAGCAAATCATGGCTTCTCTCCAATAGGAAACCTTGCGAAACAGACATCCCATGGCCAAACACCCTCTTCACCCCCATTGGCGACTCTTAACCTTGAATTGCCATGAGGCCTGGATTCATCAGCTGGAATCGTTGGCGTGCCCGCTGGATATCATCGATGGCCTGCCCAATCGCCTGGTCACCTCCTGGGATTACCGTATTCGACCACTCCCGAAAAACGGGCGACTCATCACCTTATCCCAGGCCCATGCAACACCCGGTGGTTACGATTGCATTATCGCCCACAGCATCCAGGACATGATGGATGTCAAAGAAATCCCCGGCGCACGCATTCTTGTTATCCACAATCGCATGGAGAGTCGCGTACAGAGCGCCACCGTCTCGCAATCCATTCCGGAAGTGCAATCGATACTCAAAAACTATCTGGCCCTGGTCGGAGGTTCGGTGGTCGCCGTTTCCACCGCGAAAGGAGGCTCATGGGGGTTTTCAGAGTGCGATGTCGTCGAGTTCGGGACCAACGTCGATCATTACCCACCCTGGCGCGGCACCATCGCGGCAGGCCTGCGCATAGCCAATCAAATTGAACAAAAAAAGGCAATCCTCCTGTGGGAGTTTCACCAAGCCGCATTTGCCGACATCCCGTTGACCATCGTCGGTGTCAACCCCACCATACCGAACGCACGCCCGTCCAAGGATTGGGCCGATCTCAAGGAGACATTGGCCGCCCACCGATTTTACATCCATACCGCCCATCCCGAACTGGAGGACGGATACAACATGGCTACCGTCGAAGCCATGGCAGCCGGATTACCCATTTTGGGCAATTGCCACCCCACCTCCCCAATAGAACATGGAAAAAGCGGTTTTTTAAGCGATGACCCGCAAGCACTCAACCAGTACGCCCGCATGTTGTTGCAGGATCAGGCGCTGGCCGAACGCCTGGGACAACAGGCACGATCACGTGTTGTTGAACTCTTTTCCCTGCCCCGCTTCGCCGCCGGATTTAAAAAAGCCATAGAAAAGGCCATGCACGCCACCCCGGCAGGATAATAATACGGAACGCGGCACCACACCGATCCGTTGTGGTCAGATTCCACCCCAACCGACAATTTTTTGCCTGACCTCCCTGGCCTTATCGAGCAATCCATTGTCCAACAATGCCTGGAAATATTCCTCTACCAACTTTTCCGCGAAGGGCCACGAACCCCGGTCCGTTTCCCGATCCAACAATTCAAATCCCCTTTGCAGATAATACATCCCCTCACGGCTGGCACCCACATGGCGCAGGTTGATTCCCAGCTTATAGCAACCGAACAGATCGTCGGGTTCCCGCTCCAGCCAACTCCTGAGTATGGTAATGTTACGTCGAATTTTTTCGCGATTAACACCTTCCCGATACCCCAGGTGGCGCAAACGCACCCCCTCGGCCTCGACAGGGGGGTGGTCGGGCCAGTTGACGTACAACGATTGGGCAACACTTTCGTGGACAGGATTGGCAAAACGGATATCAGGATGATTTTTAAACAGCCGTATCGCCTGACTGGTCGTTACCTGACCGTCCGCCATTTCATTGTCAATGGCAACAATGAACCCGGGGACGGAGGCCTCCCGACACAGGGTACGAATCACCAACCCGACATCGGGGGTTCCCTGGAGGATTTCATCGCAATCAACACTCAGGATCCAGGAAAACCGGGCATTTTCGATACCCAGGTTTTTCGGGGCGGAAAAATTGTCGCACCAGGGGGTTTCGATCAGGCGAACGCCGGCCCGCCGCACCAGCTCCAGGGTTTGATCCCTGGAACCGGTATCGACAAAAACAACCTCATCGGCCACCTCCAGGAGGGGAGGGAGGCTTTGTTGCAGATGGTGGGCCTCATCGCGCCCCATCATGACAACGGAAAGTCCCTCCTCCCTGGAAGGCATCATGAGCGTGTTACTTTTTTTCACCGATGATGGTAACACCGGGCAACTCTTTGCCCTCCATCAGTTCAAGGAAGGCACCACCACCCGTCGAAATATGGGAAATGGAGCTGGCAACGCCCGCCTGTTTCACGGCGGCATCGGTATCCCCACCACCCACCACGGAGATGGCCCCACTCTTGGCAACCGTATTGGCGATGGCCATGGTGCCCGAAGCGTAGGCCGATTTTTCAAACATACCCAGCGGACCGTTCCAAACGATGGTACGCACTCCACCCAAGGCTTCATTGAACAATTTGACCGACTCCGGTCCGATATCCAAACCCATCCAGCCGTCGGGAATGGCATTCACCGGGAACACCCGGGTCAGCGCCCCGTCATCCATGGTCTGCGCGCAAATGGCATCCACCGGCAACACCAACTGTACCCCTTTGGCCTTGGCCTTGGCTTCGGCATCCGAGGCCACTTTCAGTTGATCGTCCTCAACCAGGGAGGTCCCGGTGTTGTAGCCGCGTGCCTTGAAAAAGGTGAACGCCATGGCACCGCCGATGATGATTTTGTCCACCTTGTCCATCAACGCCTCGATGACGCCAATCTTGCTCGATACCTTGGCACCGCCCAGGATTGACACCACGGGCCGTTGCGGGGTGCGCACCACCTTGTTGAAATAATCGATCTCAGCCGCCATCAGGTAACCCGCCACCGACGGGGGAACCCGCTCACCAACGCCAACATTGGAAGAGTGGGCACGGTGGGCCGTACCAAAGGCGTCATTGACGGCGACATCGGCCAACTTGGCGAAACCATCGGCCAAGGCCGGGTCGTTTTTGGTCTCACCGGCGTGAAAACGGACGTTCTCCAGCAACAGCACTTCACCCGGTTTCAGCGCGTTGACCATCGCCTCCACTTCCGGACCGACGCAATCGGGAGCCAGTTTGACCTCTTGACCCAGCAACATGGCGAGACGCTCCGCCACGGGTTTCATGGAGAGCGAGGGGATGATCTTGCCTTTGGGGCGACCCATGTGGGAAGCCAGGATCACCCGTCCCCCATCCTTGATCGCCTTGCGAATCGTCGGCAGGGCGCCGCGAATACGGGTATCCTCACGAATGGTACCGCTCTCGGTCATGGGGACGTTAAAATCGACACGAATGAAAACCCGTTTGCCCTTCAACTCCACATCATCAATGGTTAATTTGTTCATTCCATTTTCCTTTCCAAGGCTTTAAGAATTTTGGCCATCCAATACCCGCTGCGGCAGTTTTAACACCGATGCCAGCAACATCTCAACGGTTTCCTGTTGATCCCCCACACCATGAAACACATTGCGGATGATCGACTGTCGCAACAAAACGTCATCCGCCGTTTTCATGGCATCCATATAAGCCCGACACCTCCCCATGGCATTGTGTATGATCACCCGCATCCGCGTCCCGATGCGTATATCGTTGACCCCTCGCTGCCGCAAACTTTCCTCGAATCCTTCAAAGGTCATGTCCCACAAACCTTGCACCATCCCGCGATCATCCTTCAGTGCAACCAGAACCATCGACACCGCCAGGATCATCACCTCAAAACGCAACGAAAATTCATCCTTCACCCCCAGACGGTCCCCGGCGGTCCAGAGTAAAACCTCGTCAACGATGCGACCGTGCAAGGCCAAGACCTGCTCGCGTGTGGCCTTTTTGCCCCTTGCGGCAGCCAAGAGTTGCGGCACCCGATTCATGGAAACTTTGCTCCCGCGCTATCCGGTAGTATGATGCCGCATGAGTTGTTGCCTGGATGTTTCAACCTAAGACCAAGGCGCCCTGTAAAACCATGCCTGTCATCCGATACCATCGCCCAATCGTCGCCCTCGTTGTTTTTTCCCTGTTCCTGGCTTCCTGTCAAGCAGTCGTCAGCGAGTCGGGCAACATCATCGAACCCGCCAAAGTCGAACAGATCCATGTTGGCCTCACCAGTCGCGATGAAGTCCTCAAGCTCCTTGGACCACCCACTCTGGTGAACACCTTTCGTCAAGAAAGGTGGGTCTACATCCAGGACCGCCAGTTTAGAAACATTCAGCGCACTTTCTCAAGGGTAGCTAATCGATTGGAGATCACCTTCGACGAAGGGGGCCTGGTCAAGGATATCAAGCGCAACTTCAACGATACCCTGTATGATCCCCGTGAGGTTGCCAAGCCAAGCGATGAAAGAAGCTATACGAAATGGCTATTTGGCGGTGAATTCAGCAAGCCGGCCACCGATCCGAAACCCGAAGAGGTCACCAAGTCAACACAGGGGTCGGATTCCATTTGGTCATCCTGGACAGGGAAAGACAACGCCAACGGAAGTTCCAAGGATGATCATCCAGCCAAGCCCGCCGACTCCAACCCGGAGTCTCTCAAGGAAAACGCCGACAAGCAAGCGACAGAATCCACTACGGGGATTGCGGGAAGCGATCTGGGCAAGAAGGAACTCCTGGACGGCAAAACAACCGTCGAAGACCCCCCCGCCTCGTTTCCGGGGCTCCTGGATACCAGGATCAAAACGACAATCATGTCGCCCGATGGCGCAGTCAATAGCCCGGGCATGCTCGCCGTCGATCCCCTGGAACAAAATAGGATCGGACCGGATGCGGGCAAACCGGACTACCGCAAGGAGGAACCCGGCTCTGTAGAAGAGTCCGCTCCCAGACCGGTCCTGCAACCCGAGGATGCGGCACCACCGAAACCGATCCAGGCCCCCAGCCCAGCACCCCCGGAAAAACCGGCCCAGGCCGATTCCAATGCCCCCTGGTGGCAATTCTGGTCCAAATAATCCATGTTCGGTCCCGGAAAACGGGCGGTGATGGTTGGCACCTCCCTGCGCCAAGCAGAATTTTTGCGGACATCCCGGCGTTTTGTCGTCTCCACACCCCATGGCAACGTCGAACTGCTGGAATGGCGGGGCCATATCCTGTTGCAGCGCCACGGATTGGACGCCTATTGCCCACCCCATCGTATCAACCATCATGCACACCTCTCCGCCCTGCATGCAATCGGCATCGGTCATATCATCGCTTTGGGATCCGTGGGCAGCCTCCACCTTCGGAATCCCCCCGGTACGGTGGTGGTACCTGACGATTTTTTTGCCCCAACCATCCATCCGACGTTTTTTCCGGATGCGCGTGGCCATCGATTGCCCCGGTTTGATCCAGCCCTGCGCTCCACCCTGCTCCAATGCTTGCACCGCCCCCCGGTATTGCCCACCCCGATTGATGGCGGGACCTATTGGCAAACCCCCGGCCCACGCTTTGAAACCCCGGCGGAAATTCGTTTTCATGCCCAACACGTTGACCTGGTCGGCATGACCTTGGCCTCCGAGTGCATTCTGGCGGGGGAACTCGATCTGCCCTATGCGGCGGTGGGGATTGTCGATAACTATGCCAACGGCATCGGGCCACAACCGTTAACACTGGCCCGCTTTCACCAACAGGTCGCGGACAACAGCGGCTTGGCCCGCAACATTTTGGAAGCACTCCTGGAGGGGCCATGACCCTGTGCATCCATAACGCCATGCTGGAGGGGTATGCATCCCCGGTGTCCCTCCTGGTGACGGATGGGTTGATCGAAAGGATCGATCCGCGGGGTGCCCGTGTCGATCAGGCCCAATGCCTGGATGCCCGGGGCATGACGCTCCTCCCCGGACTCGTCAATGCCCACACCCATGCCGCCATGACCCTGTTGCGCGGTGCGGGCGACGACATGCCACTCATGACCTGGCTCCAGGAGAAGATCTGGCCCGCCGAGGCACGATTGACGGAAGATGATGTCTATTGGGGCACACGCTTGGCCTGCCTGGAGATGATTCGCTCCGGTACCACCGCATTTCACGATGGCTATTGGCATTTCCATGCCGTGGCACGGGCGGTCCGGGACAGCGGCATGAAAGCGGCCATTGGTCTCCCCATCGTCGATGCCCTGGGAGCCGATCAAGGGGAAGCCTGCAAAAACACGGCACAGTCCGTCATGCAAGAGATGGATCGGTATGATCCCCGTTGGATCCGACCGGTAATTTATCCCCATGCCATCTATTCGGTCAGCACGGAAACGTTACGTTGGTGCCAACGATTTGCCGAAATCCATGATCTGACGCTTCATATCCATTTGTCTGAAACCCGGGGTGAAGTGGAGCATTGCCTGAAGCAACACGGGATGCGCCCTGTTTTTTATCTGGATCGCCTCGGCCTTTTGCACCAGCGCACCCTATTGGCCCACGCGGTCTTTCTCGACGATGCCGAACTGGATCTGATCGCAGAACGCAAAGTTACCCTGGTCACCAATCCCACGTCCAACCTAAAACTGGCTTGTGGTGGTGTTTTTCCCTACAAACGCATGGCCAAACGCTCCATAGCCATGGGCATGGGTACCGATGGTGCCGCCTCCAACAACAGTCTGGATATGTTTCAGGAAATGAAACTGTTCTCCCTGATGCAAAAACATACCTTGGGCGACCCCACTGCCCTGCCGGCCCAAGTGGCCTTACAGATTGCCATGGGGTGCCATGCCCGCATCCTGGGCCATTCGGGAATCATCGCCCCGGGAGAACCCGCGGACCTGATTCTGATCAACACCCACACGCCCGAAATGACGCCACCACTCAACCTGCACTCCAATCTGGTTTATGCGGCGACAGGGCATGTGGTGGACACCACTATCATCCATGGTCGGATTGTGATGCAAAACCGTATCGTTGCCGACGAGGATCACATCCGTGATGAAGTAACCAAACGTGCCCTCGCGCTGACCCGCTCCCCTGCCCCATGATCATTCAACTGGACGTAACAGCGTCGGTGCCGACTGATTTCAAGATTCACATCCGCCTGAATGGACAAAGTCTCGGCGAGCATTCCCTCCCATCCGTCCGTTGGCGGGAACTCTCTTTGATCGTTGACCAATTTCGATTTCTTTTTGTACGAGTTACCCCTCCAGAAATAAAACAGGCGACCATCACCGGTACCGGCATTGAATTATTCGATGTTTTCCTCGCCCCCTACTGGTCTGCCATCCTTTCGCGACACGGCCATAATCAGCGTTTCATTCGTGCCAACCCATTCTGGATTCCCGCTTGCGCGGGAATGACGGAAAAATCATCCGTAATCGCAATCAATTGTCATTCCCGCGCAAGCGGGAATCCAGACGAACCTAAAGCATCTTCTATGAGCTTTAGCCAAATTGATGATCAAATATCTCGACACAATCCCGACGAGCCTTTTTTCCTAGTCATTCACAGCACGATCCCGGAAATACTCCACCTACCCTGGGAAGTCTTGTTAACACCCAATGCACTCCCTTGGGTATTGAATCCCAACCGCTCCATCCATCGCACAAGCAAACATCTTTATTCCGCCAGTTTTCCTCTCTTTCATCATCCTTTGAAAGTATTGATCCACGCAACGATGGCATCCGTTGCGATGCCACCATTCGCCAACAGTCATACGCTCTCTTTCCATATCAATCCAACAGGCCGCTTGTCGGATCTCATCCATGGGATAAAAACTTTCAAGCCACATCTGCTCATCCTGCACGGCACCATGATGATACGTATGAAACGAGGTTTCTTTTTATTTGTAGACGAAGAAGGGGAAGCCGATCCGAAGACGGGAGGGGAAATATTTGAAACAGTTCTTAAAGATTCGGATATTCACTGTGTGATCGTCAGCGGTCGTGAACCCAATCATCCCCCCCCCTGGTCAGCAGCGGCTTTACTCGCTGACAGCATCAACCAAGCGGGCATCCCGGTGACGCTATCTTGGCCTGATTCAATCCAAGACAATCTTTTTCACAAGTTGTTTCTTGACGCCTTGGCTCAAGGCAACTCTATCGACGACTCTCTTCAACAGGGTCGCGAAATGGTGATCCAGCAGGGTAGCAGCATCAACGAACCTCTGTGGAGCCTCCCGTGGGTGTTTGGGCCGACGGAGGGAACCAAGATTTTGAAACATGAAATCACATTAGTATTATAAGTCCACGGAGCCAGATGCACGCTTCGGTGATTGTTGCACCACCGCTTCGATACGCACGCCCGTGGCTTCGATGACAGAAACGATTTTCGCAATATCCACCGGGCCGTAAAGAAACACCTCCTGCACCCCATGGCCGGTCACCCGCAAACGGGTACGTCCCGCTTCCGAGGATATTTTAACGCGACAATCGCCACTACTGCGACCTTTCGCATTGATCGGCCCGGGGTGGGGATGATAGCCCACCTTGCGCAAGGCTTTACATAAAAGAGCCGCCTTTTCGGTCAAGCTGGTGTGCCTCGTGGTGCGACGGTTCATGGATCCACCACAGTGATGCGATGAGTCGCTATCTTAAACAATCGATTACTTTTACCGGGGTCATCTTCGACGCTCTGCACACCATGCTGATATCAGAATATTTTTTCATTTGCTTGCGCCTGCTCCCCCCGGCGAGGTCATCGGAACCATTTGGCGCATCTCTTGACCGGAAACGGGAACGAACTGAACCGGCAAAGGCCATGCCCGCATGAGACCGAACAAGATACCAATCCCCGCCAGGATCATACCTCCCATCTTGATCACCATGCGGAGTTCCATTTCCTTGAGTTTGGCATCCGTTTCCTTGAACCGGGATTCCGCTTTGGTGTCCAATTCCTTGAACCGGGTTTCCGCTTTGGTGTCCAATTCCTTGAACCGGGTTTCCGCTTTGGTGTCCAATTCCTTGATCCGGGTTTCCGCTTTGATGTCCAATTCCTTGAACCGGGTTTCCACTTTGGTGTCCAATTCCTTGAACCGGGTTTCCGCTTTGGTGTCCAATTCCTTGAGTCTGATCTCAGTCTTGGCATCCAGTTCCTTGATATCCCGCTGAAGATCCGCCCGGATCTTTTCAATGTCCATTTTCAGATCAGCAAAATCTCTCTTGGTGGCCAAACGGTCTTCCACCAAATCAACCAGGGCTTCGGCTTGAACTTCCGCCTGCCGTTCATTCACTCCAGCTTCCCGAAGTTTTTTGACGTAAGCGTGGGTATCGAACGCAATCGTGTTTCCCATAGTGATCCCTCCTCAAACAACGCGACCTTACGCAAACGACACCATCCATCTCCAAGGAGACTCACCCGGAAAGAATCTGTCATGGTTCATACCGCATCATTTTTCCAGATCCAGATGCGTCCAGCGCCCCTGGTAATAAAAAATCGCCCGGGGAAACATCAATGTCACCCCGTCAATCACCGCCCCCCGTTCCAGGCGCTCGACGCGCACCCGACCCTTGAGCAAAGCCTCGACATATTCTTCAACCGGCACCCCCAAAGCCTCAGCCACTTGTCGATCCATGGCACCCGCATTCGCACAGCATCCCACGGCCCCATTCCTTTTCTGGTTGACCTGCCCTGATGGCCCCACCTATCGCTCCTTGAGCGCCAACTGGGCACTCGAAAGAAACGGGGACAACACATAGTCCAAAACCGACCTTTGACCGGTGTGGATCAATATTTGCACAATCATGCCCGGATACAACAAATACCGATACTCACCATTTTTAAAGAAGGTTTTTTCAGTTTCGACCCTGACCTTATAAAAAGGCGTCCCTTTTTCCGTTGTCAACGTATCGGGACTGATGCCCGCGACCACTCCTTCGATTTTACCATATCGCGCCGCATCGGAGCCAATCAATCGTATCTCCGCCAATTGTCCCAGTTGCACGTAGCCGATGTCTTTGGTGGAGAGTTTGGATTCAATCACCAGACGATCCCCTTTGGGAACCAGTTCCACCACCACATCACCCGCTTTGATCACACCACCAATGGTCACGATATGGAGGGTTTTCACCACCCCCTCCACCGGGGCCCGTATGACCGTCCGATCCAAATTATCGCGAAATTTACCCGATCTGGCGGCGATTTCCTGCAACTCACGGCGAATTTCCTCAAGCTGGGTTTCCGCTTCGGCTACAAAGGCGCTCTTGCGCCCCACCAGGCGGGCCTGAGCCTCCTTGAGTGCCGCCTGCGCCCGGCTGTGCGCCGATTTATCCTCCTCCAGCTTCCCCTCCAGTCCGTTGGCCTCCTTCAACAAGTCCAAATGGCCATAACGGTTGGTAATATCCCGTTTGAGCAACGCTGTGCTGATTTCGACCTGCTCTTTGAGCAGGCTCAATCGTTTTTTTGCATGGTCGATACGCGAATCAATTTCGGCGATGTCGTGCGTCCGCTGGCTGACGAGTTCCCGTTGTTCGGAGAGAAGATTTTCCTGATGCCGGCGCCGATTTTGGAACAAACCGATCTCCTGGCCAACCAAAGCCGGATGATTGCGGCGAAATTCTGCGCTGAAGTTGACCGTATCCGCCCCCGTGGTTTCGGCAACCAGCCTTTGTTCCGCCGCCTGCAACGAAACCTGACGCGCCCGCAACTCCTGGACATCGGAATCCCGTGCGGTCGGTTCCAATGTCACCATTTCCTGCCCTTGTTTGACCTCATCCCCCTCATGAACGTGAATGCTTTTGACAATCCCCCCTTCCAGATGCTGCACCATCTTCACCTTGCCCGATGGTGCCACTTCCCCTTCCGCCAGGGAGACAATGTCCAACACCCCCCAATGCGCCCACAACCCGATCAACACAAACGTCAGCACAAGCACCACGAAAAAGCGCCGATGATGCGCCGTGAAACCGCTGGCCACTTCGATGTGGTAAATGGTTTCGGCCATCCTTTAAGCCCCTTTGGTCCCTGGCAAGGTACGCCGCAACAACGGTTTCGGTTTCATATTGAGGTCGAGACAGGCATCGGCCAACTCCTGGAACGGCGTCACATCATGCGACAGGACGATCACCGTCCGCCCATTATTCTTCAAGGCGGCCAAAATGTTCATCACGGCGCTCACCCCCTGGCCGTCCAAACCTTCGAGGGGATCGTCAAAAATGGCTATCATCCCGTCACTGACCAACCCCCGGGCCAAAGCGATGCGACGCCGCACCCCCAACGCCAATTGCCCCCCACCCCCTTCCAGACGGGTTTGCAAACCATCTGGACTTTCGTTGACGAAACGGCGCAAGCCTGCCGAATCCACCATCATATTCAGTCGCTCCAGGGGGATATCGGGTCGATTCACAATTATGTTGTCCAACAAGGTACCATCAAAGAACACGGGTTCCTGTGGAAAATAAACAAGTTGCCGACGCAACCAACCCGCCGCCATCTGTCGGTATTCCAGGCCATCGGCCAAAATTTTACCGCGAACCGGATCCAGAAAGCCGGTCAACAGACGTGCCAATGTCGTTTTGCCGGCACCATTGTCACCCGCCACCACCACCAAACTGCCAGGAATGAACCGTACCGATAGCGATTCAAACAACGGTACCGCCGACCCGGGATAAACAAAAGCCACATCGTTGAGTTCCAGATTGCCGGTAAACGTTTGCAGAGCCGTACCTTCGGGCATCTCCAGGGGCAATTTCATCAATTTTTCCAGGCTTGCCGCCGCCGACTCCCCCTGTTCCATGGCGGCTCCGAGTTGCGAAAAACGGGAGATGATAGCCAGGGCGCGACCAGCCAAGATATTGGCACCGATCATGGCGCCGGAAGTCATGTCGCCATTCACCACCAGGAGGGCACCCTGGGCGATTACCGCCACGCTCATCAAAGCGGAGCCGGTCGCCAAAATCTGGCGCAGAGTCTCCTGGCGCAGGGCGACCCGATGTCGGGCATGGTTGAGGCGGGTTTGACGCTCCCCCCAGACCTGGCGCAACATGCCATGGGCATTGAAAATACGAATATCTTCGACCGCTTTTAAAACCGATTGCAACAATTGATTGTGTTCCACAATCAGGCGATTCTGCTGTCGCATGGGTTGCTTGACCGCCCATTGAAGCAGCAAAGAGGCCACCAACACCAATCCCAGCATGATGCTGGCCACCACCCCTATGCGAGCGTTCAAAATGAATAGCGCCAAGACGAACAACAGGGCAAAAGGAAAATCCATCAGGGCAATCAGATTTTCCCGTCCCAAAACACCCTGGAGCGTCGCAACCGCCATCATGGCTTCACGACGTTGCCCCTCGCTCAGGTGAATCAAGGCCGACCCTCGGGCACCGGTGAGTTGAAAAAATCCCCTGCCGGCTATTTCCGCATCGGGACGCGCCGTAAACCCATCCATCATGCGAAACCGGAGTCGACGCAGGATCCATTCCATCACAATGGCCAGCAAGACCCCCACCGTCAGGGTGATGAGCGTGGAATCAACACCGTTACTGACATAACGGTTCAACACTTGGATGACATAGATGGAGGACGCCAGGGAGAGCAGGTGGATGATCAAGGAGGCGACCAACGCCATGATCAGCAGGCCCGGTCGGGCCATGAACCGACGCATCAATCGCACCACTTTCGGCTCTCCTTACGCGCTGCGACCTACCTTGAGGTGATAGCCACCAATCACGATGACAGTGGCGCCCCCCACGATCAAGTGGCCCGCAACATTACACATGGACACTGAGACAGGTCGGATGTTGACCGGCATCCAAGGTGGAATCCAGGTTCGTCGAAGTCACATGATCCAACTTGATCGCCATATCGGAAACACCATCACCGTTCGAGTCCACCTGCAACAATCCCGATGGTTGGTCAAACCTGATTTCCGTCTGACCCGTTGCATGAAAGGAGGTCGCGCTGATGTAACTGTATGCCGTATAGGAGGTCCCCAGAGAGATATCAATTTTGTCGGTGCTGACATTGAAGTCGATGATGCGGTCGGAAGCAGCCGGAGTAGAATCGCTCACCCCGGTGAAGTAGAAGGTGTTGGCACCGCCACCCCCAACAAACGTATCGCTACCGTCCAACCCCTTAAAAGAGTCGGCACCCGTTGTCCCAAGCATGAGATCATTGCCCGGAGTACCATTAAGTACCGTTGTCGAACCGGAAACGGCTGTCTGGACAAAATCTTTGGGTACGGGATGAACTCCGAAAACCGCATTCCCGACAACATTGGAAAAACTGGCGGGACTGTTGCTCAAATTGACCCCGGTCTGACCATTGGTGAATCCACCCGTACCATCCCAGGCCTGATATTTCAAGACAGCTTGCCCGATAAAGGAATTATCCGGAACAAAACGGATCTCCGTCGAATTATCCGCTGACAGAATTAAAGATGAGTTGGCCGTAGGCGAACCAATATCGCTCCAGGTCGAACCCAAATCCTGGCTGTACTGCCATTTGCCGACACTGGCCGTTATGACCGTCGGATCGGTTATGGCGCTGACAGTACCCGATTGAATGGCACTGAAACCGCTCACGGCAATCCCCATCGCCCCCGGGGCATGGCTTTTCACCTCCAACGCCAGCAGATCAGAAACCAGAATGGGCGTCGAGCTGGCGGAACCTTCGTTTATCCCATCCACAACGTTCTGCTTAATGGCAACGGTCAAACCAACGTGATTATCACTATTGGTACCTTGCGTTGTGGCCGTATCCACCGTCATTAAAATGTTGCCATCGCTGGACAGAAACCCCACTGCCGATTTGGCAGTGTTTGTCGTATTGGCCATGTCAATCCACCCATTGGCATTGGAAGCATAGCTGAAGGTTTCTGGTACGGCCAGATAGTGACCCATGAAAACTTCATAACTGCTGGCACCCCCAACGCCGTCATATTTCACCTTGGTAAGCTCGGACGAAATAGTATCGAAAGATTGTGTCGAGTTGGGTATGGTAACATGGGATGCATCGTACGAGCTGGCTACATAAGTCCCCTTGAGCTGGGCTGTGTTGGGCACGGTGGTTCCATCCTTCAAACCAATGCCAAAAGTCGAGGACGCGGCACCCGTTTCCTCAAACACAATCGTCTGACCATCTGGAGACACCTTGCCATGCCCCACCGTACCATCCGGTTCGGTAATCACCAGGGTGCCATCGCTTTGCACGGAATAGGTGAAGGTCGAACTTTTCAAAGCACCACCAAGACCATCGGAACTGGCCTGGGTGACAACGCTCCCCTGGCCTGAACCATTCAGGGTAAAGGTACCATAGCCCGTTGCCGGAGTCGTGCCGGACCCCGTCTTTAAATAAGCGAAATGGTAATTGCCCGCGACACCCGAGTTACTGTGACCGGGAGCATCGGGAACCACGACTGAGAACATGGCATTCGGAAGCGTCGACCCTTGGGCGGAATTACTCATGGAAAACAGCCCCACAGAGGCATTCGACGACATGATGCCATGGGCGGAAAAATTATTGGAAAAAGCAATCTCAAGACCACCATTGGGATACTTCGTGATAGAACTGAACGGAATCGTCGCAACGGTATCCGATGCCCAACTCTCCAGATAGGTCAATGAATTCGAGGCCATATCAATTTTGACATTTCCTCCAGCAATCCGCGTCACATTCGTGGGCGGAGCATTTTGGTTCACAATCTGGGTATTGCTGGAATAGAACAAGGAGTCATTACCCCCCAACCAGATATTGAGCGTCCCCGACTTCGAAGCACTGCTGGTACCATCACTGGCGGTGGCCGTGACACCAAGCTGCATCGTATCGGGTGCCCCCTGGGAAAGCGTCATGGACAAACCGGAAAGCTGGTTCGAAGGGATGACCCAATTACCGGAACCATCCATGGATCCCGCAGAAATCGTGCTGTTCGTCGGCAAGCCCGCCACTGCTACAGACAAATTTCCAGTACTACTCTGAAGAGATGATGCGATGTCAATGTAGAAAGGCTTACTCGTCGTACCCACCGTATCACGTAACGTCAGGCTCGGAGCCGCAAGCTGCTGAGGCTGGGGCTGCGTCGTACCCGTGTCCGGTGTCGGGGTCGTCGTACCCGGTGTTTGAGTCGTCGTACCCGGTGTCTGAGTCGTCGTACCCGGCGGGGTTGTCGTACCCGGTGTCTGAGTCGTCGTGCCCGGCGGATTTGTCGTGCCCGTATCCTGTGTCTGAGTCGTTGTACCCGTACCGGGTTGTTGCGTCTGATTTGACCCGCTTGTCCCCGGATTTTGGGTCACACCAGGATTTGACGTTGTCGGTTGGCTGACCTGTTGATTGTTCGTTTGCTGCTGTTGCGGCTGGGTTTGAACCTGTTGCACCGGAGTTTGTGTCGTTGTCACAACCGGGCTCACTGTTTTAACCGTTGTTACAGGGAGCGGATTGCTGACGGAAGCAACACCCATCCCAGCATTGGTTTGTGAGGTCACATTACCAGCAGCCATCGCCTGATTTTGCTGAACGGGATTGTTCCCGACCGCATTGTTCACAACCGTATTGTTCCCAACCAGATTGTTCCCAACCAGATTGTTCCCGATCTGGTTGTTGACAGTCGCGTTGGCAGTCGTACCAAGGAGGGTGGATGGTGCGAAAAGATTGGTCACTGTGGGAACAACCGACTGGAAAGACTGGGGAACTGGAGTGTTGGCCACCACGGGTTGGGTGTTGCCCTGCACGACACCCGTCTGCGCAACAGGTTGTTGCACACCGGATCCACTTTGTCCCTGCGGTCCGCTGGCAACCACCCCCTGAGCGTTTGGTCCCGCGTCCGGCCCCGTAGACGGTCCCGCATTCTTTGCCGCATCCGCGGTCTGCACACCTCCAGGCCCCTGAGCCGCCGCACCCTTGTCGGCATCCCCTGTTGCCACAGGTTTGCCCTCTTCAGCCGCTTTCCCCTCCTTCAATGGGGCCGCATCCCCTTGGAGAGCCTTGTCGCCACCCGCTTTCCCGTCACCCTTCCCATCTTTCCCATCACCTTTCACATCCTTCCCGTCACCCTGCGCCTCTTTTCCGTCACCCTTCCCATCTTTTCCATCACCTTTCACATCTTTCCCGTCACCCTTCGCATCTTTCCCGTCACCCTTCGCCTCTTTCCCGTCACCCTTCGCATCTTTCCCATCACCCTTCGCTTCACCTTTGGCTTCACCTTTGGCGTCACCCTTTGCGTCACCCTTTGCGTCACCTTCCTTGCCAGGGGTCGAACCACTCTTGGTACCCTGGGGAGGTGTCGCCGGGGGTGGGGGCAAAATGCGCGTTGCACTACCATAACGGGTCTGAATCTCCTGGTGCGATAAAATCACCGGGGGGGTGGGTTTGGCGGAAAAACTGGTCACCGTGGTTGTCTGGTTGGGTTGCGACAGAACAATGGTTCCCGACTGGTTGGTAACCGCTATCTTGCCCACGCCGCCATCGGCGTCCGGCAACAGGGTGAAACTGTTTTCCGACCCTTCCGCCGATGCCTTGCCCGCAACCGTCGTACCCCGCACGCCAATGACTGCAACCGGGGTTTTGAACACCATTTTGTCCGTTCCGGTCTTGGCGACATGGCCGCTGACAAAGGAAAATTCACCCTGGACGACATTGGTGGTCGACTTGCCCTCATTCTTGGCGGGGTCGAATTTCATCTCTTCGACGACCAAGCGTCCGGAATTGGCCAGGGAGATCGTCGTATTATCGGCATACACCAAGCCGACCCCACCCCCCTTGGGGGTTTCGATGACATCCCCTACCTGGATGACCATTCCCTTTTCCGCAGCCATTTTGACACCGGCGCGGGTCACGGTGGCCCCTGCAACCGTCGATTCGATGCGACCAACGCCATCCCCCCCCGAAGCAACGGTTGCCGTCGGTGTCGCCGGGGCATTTTCCGCATAGACCGCTGGCGTCGCGGGACCCGCCAATCGCAATGCCAAGTCGGATGTCACCCGGGCATCGTAGCCGGTCACCAGATCGGGGGGGGTAGCCAATGAAAAATAACCCGGGATCAAAACCGAATGCCCCGGATAATCGACCCCACCCTCCAGGAGCAGATCACTCCCCTGGCGGGTGAATTGCGCCGTCAGCAAAAAATCGTCGTGACCCATGACCAGCGGTTTATCCGAGGTGGGATGCATCACTTCGGGGGCCCAGGGGCGGAGTTGACCGGGCATAAATTCGTGCAATGACCTTTTCATGATGTACTCCTCACCCGAAATATGTCTGAACACCCCGGTCCCGATCCATTCCTGGAACTCTTGATACTACCACAGATATCCTACTTTTTCTTACGTACGTTTTTCTGCTCTTTCGCGGGCACCGGCATATCCTCCTTTTTGGGGGAATCATTCAGGGCCTGGAATGATTTCGCCTTGCCAGGGGTGCCCGGAGACAATATCTCGGCGTTTAAACTCCCCATCGCCTGCAACATGGAGTAGGAGGCGATCTGCACCTCGGTCGCCGCCGACAGGGCATCGCTCTGGGCATTGATCAAGGCCGTCTCACCATTCAACACGTCCAGGAGCGTCCGTTTATCCAGTGCCCGTTCTTCCTTGGCCAATTCAACAAATTTTTCCGCCAAGGTCGCCTGGGTTGTCAACAGTTCGGCATTTTCCCGTGAAGTTTCCAAATTGTGCCATGAAGTACGTACCGCTTCATGGACATTGAGTAACATATCGTTATAACGATTCTTGGCGGCATCCAAATCCCGGTCCGCCGCCCGCACCGCGCTAACACTGGCCAGCCCCAGGTTAAACGGAAAGCTCATCTCCGCTTTGACAAAATTTTCGCGTTCAAATCCTTCTATCGCCGCCACATTATTTTTCACCTTGTATTCCCAAACGCCATTAACCGCTGGGAGAAAGCCACTGATCTTGGCACTGCGGCGCGCCGCCTCCAAGCCATCAACCGCAGCCGCCAACTGGCGCAACTGGGGATTATTGGCCACTGCGGCAGCCAATGCATCGTCCATGCTCTTCGGTAACACCACCAGGGTGGGGTCCGGGGGTACCAGACGGGTCACCTCGACAGGTTCCCGCAAAAACACGGTTCGGGAATGCGTCTCCGCCCTGAGCAACATGCCGCGGGATTGCACTTGCCGCGCCTCCGCCCCAGCCAATTGGGCCTTCGCCTGCAACACATCGGTGGAATATCCCTTACCCAGGGTCACGCGGGCACTCTCCACCTCCCCCTGATGGCGAATGTTGGAAACCGACTTTTTGGCGAATTCCAGAACTTTGGCTGCGCGATCCAGGTTCAGGTAAGAACTCACCGCATCCAGGATCAAGGTTTGACTGACATTGTCCAACGCGGCGCGCATCTGCCGCTGTTGATTGTCCTGAACCTCCACATCGGCCATTCCCTTGCCAAAGTCAAAGAGCAATTGCTTGACGGCCACATCCATTTCCCGGGAAATCATGTTGGTATCGGGCTGTGTGGTTCTGTTGCTGTTCCGATCCTCGCCCACGTGGGTGGATACGGTCAGGTTGGGCAGGAACGTCGAACGAAACACTTGGTCTTTCCTCTCGCCGACCGCTTCGAGATCCGACTTGGCCGCCAGGATGCGGTCATGCCTCTGCAATAGCGCCTCCACGGCCTCCCGCAAGGTTTCGGCACCGACTTCCAAAGGAAAGGCAACACCAGGTAACACGAGAATGCCGATACGCCACCAGGATAACGCTTTAAGCCGCAACGCCATATTCCCAACTCCTCGCTGACTTCGCTGACAATAACCCCTTTTCGGATGCACGATGGCCAGTCCTTGAGGTTTTATGCAAGCAAGCAAAATATATGCCGCACGTTCAAGTTACGCGCCCCTTCACCTCACATCCCTTGCAACGCGTCATCCATGAAACCGGGCAAACGCTTCCACCTCCAGGCGGGTTGTACGCAAGGTATTGGCCGGAGCCGCGTGGTCCGCATATCCCATGGCCAGGGAACACAGGAAGAGATACTGCCGATCCACATGCACAACCTGGCGTACAATATCGGGATATTCGGCAGTGGAGGCCTGCGGGCACACCCCCAGGCCATAGGCGTGGGCCGTGAGCAGGATTGTCTGCACGAACATGCCCATGTCCATCCAGGCACCCTGCCCCAAAGATCGGTCCATGAACAACAGCATGACAGCGGGGGCGTTGAAGAAGGAATAATTGGCGAGCCAGGCCCGCTTCCTCCCATCCCCGTCCCCCTGGTCGATCCCCATGGCGTGCAACAAGCCATAACCGCAATCCCGACGCCGCCCCCGGTATGGCTCTTTCCAGGTGTTGGGATGGTATTGATAGTCTGGATTCTTGGGCACCCCGGACTCTGCCGCCTCTGTCAACCGTTCCGCCAACGTTCTTAGAGTCTCCCCCTGGACCACCTCGATGCGCCACGGTTGCAGGTTGACCCCCGAGGGTGACCATCGGGCACACTGCAATATCGCCGTCAGGATCTGTCGCGAAACCGAACGCTCTGAAAAACCACGTACCGACCTTCTGCCTTCGATTGCCTGGAAGAGATCCATGACAAACCTCCACGACGATGCCAAAATCACCAAGGATCGTCAGTTGCTTCAATACCCCGGCACCTTCTGCCGGTTTGAGTCCCACGAAAACGATACGACCCGCAAAAATAAAGCATACAGACAATACCACCTTCAATAACGGCAGTAAAATCTGAAACTCTTCCCTCAATCATTATTGCAAATCAGACCTTGCCAACGAACCTTTGGCAACTCTATAATGGCGGCTTTCTTCATCCAGTTCATCCATGGGAGAGATCAATGAAACAATCTCTTTTGATTGCAGCAGCCTGCGGGTTGGCCATCAGCATGGCCCCACTGGCTCTGTCCGCCGCAACCGATCAAGACTTGCCGGGACAGCCGACCCATTATTATGCCAATGGTGTGTGGCACATCTATGGCGACCACTATGTCCGCATGTTCGATCCGCCCGTCACATCCGTTGCCGCCCCCCCGGTTGATGCCAATAAACCGGAATCCAAAAGTTGCCAGTGTCACCACGGTCATCATCACCACCATCATCACAATCATGCCCATTGGTGGCAAGCCCCTTTCTTCATTTACTAACCCGCCCACAGTGAAAACCTGTTTCGGCTGCAAAAATCAACTGTCCCACTTAAATAAAGGAGCAAGTCAATTATGAAAAAAGGAAAAGTATTGGTCGCCCAGGGTGGTGGCCCAACGGCGGTTATCAACCAGTCCCTCGTTGGCATTGTCCAGGAAGCCCGTCGGTACGCCAATGTGGATCGTATCTACGGTGCCCACCATGGCGTCTCCGGTATCATCAAGGAAGACCTCCTTGATCTCACTCAGGAAACTGACCAAAATCTGGAATTGATCGCCGAAACACCGGCCTCTGCCATGGGCTCAACCCGTGACAAACCAGACGCCGCCTATTGCGCCGAAATCCTCAAGGTGTTGATTGCCCACGATATCCGCTACTTCTTCTACATCGGTGGCAACGATTCCTCCGACACCATTCGCTTGGTCAACGATTTCGCCAAAAAAGAAAATTATGAGATGGTGGGTATCCACATCCCCAAAACCATCGACAACGACCTGATGATCAACGACCACACCCCGGGATTCCCCTCGGCCGCCCGCTTCGTGGCCTCAGCCTTCGCCGGGGCCAATCTCGACAATCGTGCCCTTCCCGGTGTCTACGTGGGCGTGGTCATGGGTCGGCATGCCGGTTTCTTGACTGCCGCCGCTGCCGGGCTGCGTCGCTACGATTCCGACGGCCCGCATCTGATCTATTTGCCCGAACGCAACTTCTCCATGGACAAATTCCTGGCCGATGTCAAGACCGCCTACGGCAAATACGGTCGCTGCATCATCGCCGCCTCGGAAGGGATCCATGACGAAAGCGGCCAAGCCATCGCCACCAAACTGGCCAAGGAAGTGGAACGGGATGCCCATGGCAACGTGCAACTCTCCGGCACCGGCGCCCTGGCTGATCTCCTGACCGATTCCATCAAAGGCAAATTGGGTATCAAACGCGTGCGTGGCGATACCTTCGGCTACCTGCAACGCTCCTTCCTGGGCATCGTCTCCGATGTCGACCAGAGAGAAGCCCGTGAAGTCGGCCAGAAAGGGGTGCAATTCGCCATGTACGGCGGCAAATCCGGGACTGTCACCATCCATCGGGTGGCCGAATACGCTGTCGAATACCGCTTGAGCGCCCTGGAAGACGTTGCCGCCAAGACCAAGGTGATGTCCGACAATTTCATCGCCAGCAACAGCGCCGATATCACCCCGGCCTTCATGGACTACCTCCGCCCCCTCCTCGGCGGTGGTCTCCCAGTCTGGTCGCGGGTACAATCCCCTGCCGTTCCCAAAATTCTCAAAAAATAACCGCCTGAATCCAAGTGACTGCATCAGGGAGGCCATTGCGCCTCCCTCTTTTTTTCGCCAGCATCCACCACCCCCCACCGGCGCGCAGGCACACAAGTTCAGGAGGCCAAACGGAAACGGTATAGCGGCTCCGCCTGTTCATCCCCGGTGGCATTCAGATTGGCATCCGCTTCCATGTTTTCACGCACGATCTGGATCTTCCGTGTGGCATCCACCAAAGATTCCAGGCTTTGCATAAGCTCCTCGCTCACCATCATCCTCCCACTCTGCACGTCAAGGACCAACTCCCCGGTCATCTGTTCCAGAATGGATTCCATCGCTACGAGTTTTGCAATGCTGGCCATTCCTGCTCTCCTGGATTGTTTGCAACCCGCAGGACCATCCCGCAGGCTCGTTATTATTATGTCCTATGAGCATTCAAATAATGTGCCATGATCTGCAATCCCCCCCGCTAATAATTTCATGCTCCTGAAATAACAATCGTTTCTTCCTTGCGCACAGCAAAAAGGGTAACTTTCGCCTCTGCGCTTGCATCGGCAAGAAAGTCTCTCATTGGGAAAATATTGCGCTTGCGAAAGAGGAAAAATACGCCATTTTTCCAGGACAAACAAGGTCAACAGAAATGCGACTTCACGGCGGATGGGCAACGATCACATAGCGAAAGTTAGAAAAAATAAAGACCCGGCGGCAGTCACCACCGGGTCATCAGAGAGCATCCTTGTCCAAGGGATGTACCCCTATTATCGGACACAACGCATTCAAGGTTGACATATTATTGGCGGGAGGGACGTTTCATAAGCGGAAAAAGTGGCGGAGGATCCGCAATGGATTCGTTTGTGATCCGATCCTTTCTCAAAAACGCATCACCATGTCACGGGACAAAAGCCAAAGGGATGTTGTGGAAACAAGGATTCCGAAGAGCATGATGGGCAAACGGCGCCACCTGGAACCATCCGCCATGGCGCGATGACGCGCAATCTGAATGCAGAGATAAAACCCCAATGCCACGAGCAAGATCTGGGTCAGGGAGAGTGCCATGGTACCCCATGACGGGCTCATGGCAGCGGCATGCCGGGCCATGTCATGGTGGACGGTATGCGATGACGCCGTTTCCGTCGACGAGAAGAAAAATGGCAGCCAATCTTTCTGTTCCCGCACCAAATGGGTCAGATTGTGCGCCAGATGATAAACAAAGGCCAAAGGAAGCGTGGCAAAAGCCAATTCCGCAAACGCCCTCTTGAAGGTGTCCATTCCCCCACCCGTCCATCGCGCCGTCATCCCGGCAACGGCAAGGGCATAGAGCGGCACGGGTAGCACGATTAACAAAAACATCCCCAAAGCGAAACTGAAAGCCGGATCACCCTGTTCCCCAGTCAGTGTGACCATGGCCGCCAGCCATTCCTCCCAATGACTGGTCATGGAAAAACCGTGAAACAACGTCGTACCGAGCAAAATCAGCATGAACCATGCCCCGTCCCGAGTTGGACGACTCACCCCGGCGGCCTCGGTGGTCATGGAACGGACCTGCCAGGTCACATTCCGCTGCGGGCAGGTCAGCAGGCATGACGCGCATGAAAGGCAGTAGGTATTCTGGGAAAACCGTCCCACGGTCAGATGCGTCGGACAGGGGGGGAATTCCCTGGTACCGTGATAACAGGCCAGAGACGAACAGCTATCGCATGTGGATTGCGTTACCGGTCGCACCGCGACAGGGGAAAGCCGGGAATAAAAGCCAATCGTCCGCCCCACAGGGCAAAAATATCGGCAAAAGGCCTTCCTCTGCCACACCAACAAGGAGATGATCGACAATAGGACCAGGACCAATGCCATGTATGCCGTCAATGCCGGTCGCGTTGTCGCATCCCACCCCAATTCCAGCCAGGCGAGCCCGACGAAAAGCAACAAGGCGGGATAAACATTGCGCAAAAAAACCGGGACGGTACGCTGCAAGCCCGGCTCAAAGGAACTGCGCCGGACCAGTCGCAACGTCACCAGTGCCGTGGCCAAGGCGTCCCAGGGGCAGATCGCACACCACCCGGTACCCACGAACAGCACCGAGATGATCACCAACGGCCACCAAAAATTCCACACGAAGATGGTTGCAAAATTGGCGTCCGCCTGCGAGCTGCCGGTCAACCCCGCATGAATGACCAGCAGAAAAACGAGGATGGAAATCCCTTTCGCGACGGCCAGGGGGAACGGTGATCGGGTCAGCAGTCGCGTCCATGGCCCCAGCAGGGGCAATCGGGTCATGGGTATGCCGGAAGCAAGGGGGGTGCGATCCAGGACGGCGGGGGACATCATGCCATGGACGAACAGCAGCACCAGCATCACTCCCGCAGCCCAAAGCCATGCGGCGGTCAAACCGGGATGGGTCATCATCATGGGTGGGGCGGCAACGTGCTGGGAATGTTCCGCCGCCACGGTCGGCGTCGCCTTTTTCTCGGCCAAGCCGGCCAGCAAGGGGGTGATGGGGTCGCAGGCCGGGTCATGATCCTGGAAGGCTGTCGCATCCTGGAGCGGTGCGGTTTGCATCCCATGCGCACCCTGGATGAACGCCATGTTCATGGATCGTTTCCCCTTGAGATGAACACCGGCGACATGCGCCGGTTCATCGCGAACCAAAGGAAAAGCCTCACCCAGCACACAACCTACCATGGCCGTCGCATTGCTTTTATGACGCGATCCGTCCCCTGGTCGATAGACCCACTGACCCGGGATATCCCTGCTCGCCGCAGGCTCCAGAAGGAGCGAAGGATTCTGGCATTTACTCTCCCCCTGCCAAAAAAAATTGTCATGCCTCGCGGCCTGACGCACATCATTCAGCAGACACACGTTCTTGCCCTCTTCCGTGATGTAACCGGGCAAAAAACGCAGACGGAGTGCCACGGGAAAGGATTCCAGGTTGCGCATGCGGAAACAAAAAGGGATCGGCTCCGCCGGAAAATGGGCTTGCACGTTGAGACCATTGCGCAACTCCCGGGAATCCGGGTCGCAATATCCCATTTCCACCCGCAAGGGTCGGCCCGGGCCATGCGCCTGAAGCTCCTGCGCGCAACACAACAGCATACCGATGACGAAAAGTTGCAGCGCCACCACACCGCAGCCCGCCCATTTGGCCCGTTCTCCGGAATGCATGACATGCTCCTGAAAAAAATAGGCTTGACCCCATCGTCGTCCCAGGGTGTGTTATGGTGGCATGGATTGATTGAACTTGCCACCGGAGATGATCATGTCCGTTGATGACACCCTCGCCTGCTGCTCCAGCGCCTGCTGCGCCACCAATAATGCGGAATCTCCGGGGAGGGATCAAACCCGTGTCCTGCCGGTTCCGCCCACCGTTTCCCGAAGGGAGTGGCTGGCAACCAGCGTCGCCGGTGGTGCCGCTTGCGGCGCGGAAATCCTCGTCTGGAGCGGGGTGGACGAGTCCTCCCCCTGGATTGCCGGATTGGCGCTGGTTTCGATCCTGATCGGCGGTCGCGGTACTTTGCAACGGGGATGGATCGCCTTGCGTCACCTGTCCCTCAATATCAACTTTTTGATGAGCCTCGCGGTATTGGGAGCCATGCTCATCGGCCAATGGCCGGAGGCGGCCATGGTGATCTTCCTGTTCGGACTGGCCGAACGGATCGAGGCCCTGTCCATGGATCGGGCGCGTCATGCCGTTCGGGAACTGATGTCCCTGGCCCCGGAAACCGTCACCATCCAAACCGATGACGGAACATGGGAAACCGTGGCCGCCGCTCACGTGGCCGTGGGTCGTCTGGCCCGTGTCAAACCCGGGGAACGGATCGCTCTGGATGGAACGGTAGTGTCGGGGCGTTCCAGTGTCAATCAGGCACCCATCACCGGCGAAAGCATCCCCGTCACAAAAGAGGCGGGACACCCCCTGTACGCGGGATCGATCAATGGTTCCGGAATGTTGGAATACCGCGTTACCGCCGATTTCAACCATTCCACCCTGGCGCGCATCATTGACACGTTGCAGGAAGCCCAGGCCAAGCGTGCGCCGATGCAACGCTTTGTCGAACGGTTCGCCCGCTACTACACCCCCACAGTGGTGACCATCGCGGCTATGATCGCTACGGTGCCCCCCCTTCTGTTCGATGCGGCATTTTCGGTCTGGTTCTACAAGGCATTGGTCATGCTGGTCGTGGCCTGTCCCTGCGCCCTGGTGATTTCCACCCCGGTCACGGTGGTCAGTGGTCTGGCCGCCGGGATGCGGCGCGGCATCCTGATCAAAGGTGGACTGTATCTGGAACAGGCCCATGCCCTGAGGGCTATCGCCCTGGACAAGACGGGTACCCTGACCCACGGTCGCCTGGAAATGACCGATTTCGTCGTCCTGGGGGAGCGGAACCGGGATCAGGTATTACGTCTGGCGGCCAGCCTGGAGACCCATTCCGAACATCCGGTGGCCGCCGCCATCACCGCATCCTGGGAAAAGGCGCGTCCACTCCTGCACGTCCGCCATTTCGAGGCACTCAGCGGCCGCGGTGCCAGGGGAATGATTGCGGGGGAAGTGTATCACATCGGCAATCACCGCCTGTTGGAAGAACTCGGCCTCTGCAATCCAGAAGTGGAGAAAATCCTCCTCCCTTTGGAACGGGATGAAAAAACGGTGGTGGTACTGGCCTCATCCAATGAACCTTTGGCGGTGATCGCCGTTGCGGACCGCATGCGGGAAATCACCCCCGAGGCGATCCGTTGTCTGCATGATCTGGGTATTGCCGTAACCATGTTGACCGGCGACAATGCGGCTACCGCCCGGGCCATTGCCCGCCATGCCGGGATCACGGATGTACGGGCCGAGTTGCTGCCTGATGAAAAATTGCGTGCCATTGAGGAGCTGACCAACCGTTTTGGTATCGTCGGCATGGTGGGGGATGGCATCAACGATGCCCCGGCTCTTGCCAGGGCCCCCATTGGTATCGCTATGGGAAGTACGGGCACCGATACCGCCCTGGAGACCGCCGATGTGGCCATCATGAACGATGATTTGCGCAAGGTTGGCGAATTCGTGCACCTCGGTCGAGCCACCCGGCGCATCCTCTGGGAGAACATCGCCTTGGCCCTCGGCATCAAGGGCTTTTTCCTCGTATTGGCTGCCTTGGGTGGGGCCACCCTGTGGATGGCCGTGCTGGCGGACATGGGCACCAGCCTTCTTGTGATTTTCAATGGTCGGCGATTGCTGAAATTCAGGACTCCATGACCATCCAACCCCATGACACGAGCAAGTCTGCACACCCGACTTGGAAGGATATCGAACTTGTGATGAAAATTCAGACCATGGGATAGGTCTGGAATCGCAACACTATTTCGATAAACTTCCAAGTCGTGATTTCAGGCGGTTTTGTGGTCAAACCCGAAAAGGTGGCGACATCTTTCCGGGTTCAAGCCCTGGCCCCCGTGCGCTCTTTCCAAAACGTGACCACGCGCAGCAAGGGCATGGTCAAGGAGGTGGTGATGATGGCCATGAACATCATCGCCGAAAAACAGGTCGTTGAGATAATATTGGCATCCCGGAAGATGGTCAGGATGAGGACCTCCATCATTCCCTTGGTTTGCATGAGAATGCCAAGGGTCAGGGAATCGGACCAGCTTTCCCCGGTGATGCGGGCGGGGACCAGGATGCCGATGAATTTTCCGGCAACGCTGACGATTACCGCGATCAGCGTAATGATCAGAAACATGTCCGACGTGGCATCAAAAGAAGTTTTCATGCCGGTCATGGCAAAGAAGAACGGCAGCAGCAATACCACAGTCAAAGGTTCCATGCGTTCTATCAGACCGTGTTTGAACTGATGCGGGATGATGATGCCGGCCAGGAATCCACCCAGGGCGGCGTGCAGCCCAATCTCCTCGGAAACCAAAGCGGAACCAAAGATGGCGACAAACACCGTGACCAAACCACCATCACCTGCGATACCGCAATGTTTCAGGATCCATTTGAGAATGGGTTTGATGACGAACAGCATGATGAAAACATAGACAACAATACGCACCGGTATCATCAAGGTGGCGTGAAACGTTCCCCCGCCGTTGACCTGACTGGCAAGAAAAATCGAGAGGAAACACCATAAAATAGCATCGTTTACGGCTGCCATGCCAATGGACATGCGTCCCAGACGGTGTTCCATCAGCCCGACTTCCCGGAGAATGGCTCCCAGAACTGGCAAGGCGGTGACGCTGATGCTCAAACCGATGGCGATGGCGAATTGCCACGGGTTGGCATGATGACCCATGGTTTCGGGGAATTGCCTGGCCATGAAAAGTCCGGCCAAAGTTCCCAGAAAGGCCGGGGCGAGAAAACTGAGGAAACTCATCCAGGCCAATTGCTTGCCGAGGGGTTTCAGCTCGGAGGTTTGCCAATGCAAGCCGGTCAAAAAGGTGAACAGAACAATGGCCATCCACGACAACCCCAACGAGGGTTGCATGGCAACGTCAGAAAAAAGGAGGGACCAGAGATCAGGGGCCAGCTTGCCAAAGAGCGAAGGACCTAACCCCAAACCCAGCAAAATTTGCAGAACCACCAAGGGGATGAGGCTCCGTATCCATCGTATGCGCCAGATGAAATAGGGTAGGCCGATCACCAACAGGGCTTGTGTGAAGAAAATGTCTGTTGCGCTCATCGAGGTACTATGGATTGTTGAAATGACGGGCCGGCATTCGTCCCGGGTTGATTGCCAGGGCGATGCGGAAAGCCCAGCGCATACACTACCCTGAAAACCATCCCGTGGTCCATCCCCATACAAAGCAAAAGTTTCATGAATGTGCCCTAAACATCCAAATGGTGCGGTCAGGGATGCTCTTTTTCCGGATCCAGGGGCAGCAGGCGTTGGAATTGAGGCAGGTTTAAATTATCCAGATGGAACACATCGCGCTCGATGGTTTTATTAATACTGGAATATTTGTAAATCCTGAACCCAACGATATCTGCCAAGATGTATTGGGGAAAGGTTGTGATGTACGTGTTATAATCGCGTACAGCATTATTATATTCGGCACGCCTGGCGATGATGCGATCTTCAATCTCCACCAACTTGTCCATGAGCTGCTGGTAGGTCGTAGATGATTTGATATTGGGATACTGTTCCACCACAGCGAGCAGCTTGGCCATGGCGGGGTCGATCCTGGCCGTGGTTGGCGAGAATTCCCGGGGTGGCTGCCGGGTTGTTGCCGAATCGGCTGCTTGGCTGCCATCGGCAGGAAGCTCTGGCTTGGCGGAATCGGACGGACTTCCTCCCATCAGGGCCTTGCGCACGTCCGCAACGTGGCGAAACACCTCCTGCTCCAATGCCGCTTGATTCAAGGTCAGGTTGACCAGGGTGGAGAACAGTGTGGTCCGACGTTGCAGGGCATTGATAACCAGTCCGTTGGTCGACAGCACCGATTCTTCCATGGTCACCATCCGGTTAAATTTTTTGCTGACCATCAGGCCGAACAGAAAAAGGGCCAGGATTGAAAGGATGGCGATGGTCTCTTTTCCCTTGATGGGTGGTATGCGACTCTTTTTGGTTTCAAATTCGTCCCGGAAGAGTTGCCGCAGCAACAGTCGTGCATCGTTTGGTCGGGTGGAATCCGATGCTTTCCGGGCCAAGTCCTCCATGAGATCAAGGCGGTTTTTGGGATGTTCGTTCACTATTCGGAGTGTTCCGCAGAGTAATTAAAGTTGCCGTGACGGTTTTCCAAACCCCGGGCGAATTCGCGAACGCACTGGCCGATGAGAAAGCGACCGTTGGTGCCCCACAGGCCGCTGATCATGGCGGCGGCGTGGGCACCACAAAAGGCGATATGGCTCAGGTGTTCCGGCTGGATGCCCCCGATGGCGACAATCGGTTTTTGGCCGAATCGGCAGGCGATTTTCAATCCATCCAGACCCGATGGGGCTTGGGCATCGGGTTTGGAACCGGTTTGGAACAGGGGGCCGAACCCGATATAATCGGCGGAAGTCGCCAGGGAATCTTCAACCTCAGCCCGGTTATGGGTCGACAATCCGATCAGGAGATCGGGTCCCAAAAGGGCGCGGCATTCGGTAATTGGCGTGTCGTCCTGGCCAACGTGGACGCCATCCGCTTGCAGCTTGAGCGCCAGGGAGACGTGATCGTTGAGAATGACTCGGACCTGTTCCATTTCAGAGCGCAATACTTTCAACCACCGTTCAAAAAAGGCTGTGGCTTGGTCCAGGGAGTTTTTGCACCGCAACTGGAGCAACCGGATACCGGCATTCTCCATGTCGCGTACCAGACGAATGCGCTCGGCGACGGGCCAGTCCTCTTCCCGCAGGTGTTGTTGCAACCACGCCGCATCCAGTATGGGATAAATGCCGGCCAAAAAGCTCAGATCGCGGGTCATAACGCGCTGAAAAATTCCTGGTCAATGGTTTCAGAATCGCCCATGTTCAGCGAAACCAACCGGCGCAGGTGGGAAAAGCTTTCCAGGTCCATGTCTTCAAAGCGAATGGCCGCACCCCGGCCCGCTGACGAGTGGACGACTTTGCCCTGAATGGTGAGTTGCACATCGCCGAGGCTTAGAATACCGCGGACGACATTGTTCATGGCAGGGAGGGGGTCGCCATGGAATAGCATGCCGCGGAGACTGATATCACTGAATGCCCCTCGGAAAGAGTGATTGGTTTCATTGGTCAGGGTGATTTCGTGGTGGAAATTGACCCGGGAAAAATGGCGTCTTTCGCTCCCACTCTGCTGGTTATCCGGATTGTTGGTACTCATGGATGCCCTCCAAAGTTCATTTTGATCTGGTTTGCCTGGCCAAGTTGCAGCCTGGCCCCGTACTGGGTGACCAACTGGGCCGAAAGCTGGATGGCAAGTCCACCAGCTTGAGCCAGGGAATACCCATGGGTAATGCCGTAGAGGAAACCGCTTGCAAAAAGATCGCCGGCACCATTGGTATCAACGGCATTAACCGTCATTCCGGGGAGATCCACGCGGGTTCCATTGGCAAACAGTACGGCTCCACGGGGACCCAGGGTGAGACAGAAAGACTTGGCGATTTCCTTGAGTCGGGAAATGGCAACGTCCAATTGGTCGGTATTGGTGAAACGGAGGGCCTCGTTTTCGTTGCAGAACAGGAGGTCCAGCCCCCCGGAAACCAGTTTGTCGATGCCTTCACGGAAATATTGAATCATGGACACATCGGAAAAGGTCAAGGCTGTTTTGACACCGTGGGATTGCGCCATTTTTTTTGCCGTTGTCGCGGCTTCGAGTGTCACGGGGGACGAGACGAGATAACCCTCGATGTACAGGTATTCCGCCCATGACAGATGATGTTCAGAAAGATTTTCCCGGGAAAAAGTTTCTGAAACGCCCAGGTGGGTCACCATGGTCCGTTCGGCATCAGGGGTGATCATGACCAGGCAGCGTCCCGTTTCCCCCTCCCGGGTATGGCAAGGGTGAGCCGCATTATCCACGCCGTTGGCGCGCATGTCGGCGGTAAAGAAATGGCCCAGCTCATCATCGGCGATCTTGCAGGAGTGAAAACACTGCCCCCCCAATTGCGCCAGTCCGACCATGGTATTGGAGGCGGAACCACCTGATGAACGGTGGACGACCGGGCTTGTCAACGTGGTGACGAGGTGATTCTGGCGTTGGGCATCGACCAGGGTCATGGATCCCTTGGGCAAGCCGGCTTGAAGCAGGAAAGCTTCATCTACATGGTATTCGACATCGACCAGGGCATGCCCGATTCCATAAACATTGTAGGGTTTCATGGGATTTCCATTGTGTCAGGTTGTTGCAATGGTAGATGGTTGCGTTGCGCGACGATCCAGATTCAAAGGGACCGAAGCCAAGCGTCTGAGCAGTGCCGGGTGAAGTTGACCGTTGGAAGAGAGAATTGCGGACAAATTGGGGGACGGTTGGTTGAAAGAAATGCGCATTCCCATTTTATCGGTGACCTGCCCGTGTGCTTCAAGAACCAACAGGATTCCAGCGGCAACGTCCCATTCATTTTTTGGGGTCAAGGTGAAGGTGAAATCGGCGGCACCACTGGCCAGAAGGGCCAGTTTGTAGGCGATGGAACCTGTAGTTTTCAAGGTAAACTCATCTTTAAAAGGCTCCCATTCACCACGACTGGTTTCAGAGCGACTGGTCAGACAGACGGCGTGTTTCAACTGCGTGGTACGGGATGTTTGTATCGGTCGATCATTTTTGCGGCTGCCTTTGCCGGCTATGGCGGTAAACAGTTCCTCTTTTGCCGGATTATACAGGCAGGCGCACACCGGTCGGCCCTCTTCGACCAACGCAATGGAGACGGCAAACTCTGGAAATCCCTGGATAAACTCTTTGGTTCCGTCCAGCGGGTCAACGATCCAAACGCGTTGCTTGTGGAGACGATCCTGGCTGTCAGCGGTCTCTTCAGAGAGCCAGCCATAGTCTGGCGTGGATGCCATGAGCAGGTTGCGAATGGCCTCATTGGCTTCCAGATCGGCTTGGGTAACGGGATGATCAGGGCCTTTTTCCAGTATTTTTCCGCATTTCGATCTGTCTTGACCGAGGCGAAATTGTCCCTTGATCAAAGCACCGGCAGCGCGAGCTGCCTGGATCATGGTGGGGAGATGGGTCTCAATGTCTTCCATACCACATCTTCTCGGGTCAAGGGGGGGTCCAGTATCCCGGGCCAGACTTGAACGCGACAGTATAGCGATTCAGGCTGGTTTTGTCACGAAAAACTCACCGTGGGGTTACCGGAACCGGTCCTGTATTCGTAGTAGTTTTTATTTTGGAGGAAATTTCTGTTCGGCCCATGCGGTCAAGTCGGTGGCCAGTTTGTCGATGGTTTCGCACCACGAGTCCGGTTTTGTTTGGCGGTAGAGCATCGCGGTGGGATACCAGGGAGCCTGGATCCCTTCCGCGAGCCAACGCCATTCGGAGGCATGGGAAACCAGGATCCATACCGGCTTGCCCAAGGCTCCGGCGAGATGGGCCGTGGCCGAGTCGATACTGATGATCAGATCCAGTTCGACCATGAGGGTTGCCGTTACGGCGAAATCGGTTAATAAGCTTTGGGTATCCAGAATGGGCAGGCCCGTCAATTCTTCCGTTCGGGCATCCTTCTGCAAAGATAAAAAAGAGACGGTTTGCACCGACAGGAGAGGCTTCAGCAGATTCAGGGTAAGTTGATGGCGTGTTTTTCCGCGCCAGATCAGTCCGACAACCGGACGTTTGTGCGCTTCCCACACCTTGGGGAGGTGGTGGTTCGGCAGCGGGAACAGATAGGGAACGACGCTGGGAATGGTTTCCAACCGGGTATCGCAAAGTTTGGGCAACGACATCATGGGACAGCAATAGTCGGCTGTTGGCGGTGGGTCGTCGAAAAGCGCCACCCCTTGAACTGCCGGCATGGTGGCGAACAGACGTAACAACGGTTGATCGCAAACGACCAGGACTGTCCCCCCCATCCCGGCCAGCAGGGCGGCGTAACGAATCATTTGGATGCCGTCACCAAACCCCTGTTCCTGAAGCAGCAGAATGCGCCGGCCCTGTAAGGATTCCCCTTGCCAGAGGGGATGGGGGAAGATTTTGGATACCGATTGATAATGTCGGGTTTGCCAACGCCATTCGTTTTCCAGCCAACCTTCCCGGTAGTCGCCCACCATCAACAGTGCCCGGCTCAGGTTGTAGTGGATTTCGGCATCCCCGGGGGCCAGGGCGAGACCTGCCCGATAGCAGGCAATCCCTTCCCGGGGATGTTTCAGGGCGACCAGGCAAACTCCCAAATCACCCAAGAGGGTGGCGTTGTCAGGCTCCTGGGCGAGTGCCCGGTGAAAACAGGGCAATGCCAGGTCTGGCCTGTGATTCAGCATGTGTATGCGTGCCAGATTGGCCAGGGCTTCGGGATTGTCGGGTTTGTGGTGCAAACTTTGTTCATAATCGGCCCGACTGGCGTCAAAACGTCCCAGATGATATAATACCAACGCCCGATGGTTCAGATATTCCCAGGAATCCGGTACCATCTGACACGCCCGATTCAGGTGTTCCAGGGCCAGATCCGGCTGATTCGCCGCATCGCTGGCAACTCCGGATAAAAACCAAGCATCGGCATGGTCCGGGTTATGTTCCAGAATGTTACGGGCGATTTCCAGTGCCTGGAGTGGGCGGTTGGCTTGGAGGTGATCCAATGCTGTCTTCAAGGCCAGGACATGTTGAAGATTCATGGGGGTTCGGGAGTGTGCTGAGGAACCATTTGGGATCGGCATAGTCATTTTTCCGGGGATTGTCGCAAATGATGGGCGGTTTGGAAAGCCATTAATCAACACCAGGCTTGGAATGTCCCCAGGCCATGCCAGGGTATGTCCAGGATCCTTGGCGGATGCAGGCGTGGAATCGTGATATGGCACAGGGAAGCGACGAAAATAAAAAACTGGGCGTGCGCGGCGGCGGGTTCGTTCCGGTCGGGGATGTGGTTGCCAACATGTCGACCCTGTTTGCCGACCATCCCCGGGCCAGGGCCAAGTCGTTGGATATCCTTTGGACGGAGGTGGTCGGGGAGCAGGTGGCCAGGCATTCCCAACCGGAACGTTTTACGAAGGGACAGATGACAGTACGGGTGGATTCGTCGGTTTGGGTGACACAATTGTTGCACATGAAACCACAATTGCTGGCATCCTTGCTGAAAGCCAGTCCCGAGAGCAAGATCCGCGACCTGCGTTTCGTACACGGATCGTTGCGCCATCGGGGGAATCATGCGGGTGCGGAGGTCCCTGTCGACAGATTACCACCCCCCAGTCCCGAAGAGGTGACGCGGGCGATAGCCATGGTCGGGAACGTGAGCGATCCGGACTTGCGTCAGGCGTTGTGCAGATTGGCCCAGGTTATCCTGATACGCCGTCGCTGCGGCTGACGGATGACCCGTTGCTGCAAACCCGCACATGCGTAGGCACCCATGGCGACAAGGTTCTCAAGGTTCTTTAGGATGTATTCGTTGGCAAACCATTGCAAAGGGCATTTAAAAAAGATGGATAGGGTGATATAAACAATTATTGCTTCTGCCGGGAAACGCCGAAGGGATCTCTCCCCCCCCCCCTTTCGCGGCAGCCCATTTCTCAAGCATTGCGGGTCAGCATGAAGGTTGCGAAGACAGGAACAGTCGTGATGGTTCACGGTCTTTGGCTGGACGGTACCGAACTGAAGCCACTTGCCAAAAAATTGGCAAAAAACGGGTATGACATCCTGTTTTTCAAATATCCCACTGTACGTGCCGGTTTGTTGGAAAATGCCGAAAATCTGTGGCGTTTCCTCGAAATTCATTTCGGCAAAAAAATGCAGCAGGCAAAAACAGTTGGTCCGGTTCACCTGGTTTGCCACAGTTTGGGGGGCTTGGTGGCGTTACATATGCTGCATCACCATCCCGAGGCGGTCATCCATCGCATGGTGGCCATGGCCACTCCGTTTCGCGGCTGCCTGGCGGCGCGGCGGCTGAGTCGCTTGCCTTTCGGTGGCGTCCTCCTGGGTGCGAGTATGGATCAGGGGTTGTACTCGGGTGGTCCGCGGAGTGTCCCGCAGGGACGGGAAATAGGCGTTATCGCCGGCAGGCTTCCATTGGGCTTGAGTCAATTGGTCGTGGGGATGCAGGGACCCAGCGATGGTACCGTCCAGGTCGCCGAAACCTGGTTGGATGGTGCCGTGCATACAACGGTGGACCATATCCATCTCGGTTTGGTTCTTTCCCGGCGAACGGCGGAATTGACGCAACAATTTTTGGCAACCGGTCAATTCAAATAGCAATTTTTTTGTCGGCAATCGTCGTGTGAGTGAGGTGCTTCCTTGGAACACAAGAAAAACAGATTGGGCCGCGTATTGGTCTTGACGGGTAATGGCAAGGGCAAGTCGAGCAGTGCCATTGGGATGGCCTTCCGTGCGGCTGGATGGGGGATGAAGGTGTGTGTCATTCAGTTCATCAAGGGCGCTTGGCCGACCGGGGAGGAAAAAGCGGCCAAAATGTTCGATAACTTGGAATGGCATGCCCTGGGTGATGGTTTCACCTGGAAAACGGAAAATCCCGAAGGTGACAGGCGCAAAAGCAGAGAAATATGGGATTTTTGTCGGCAAAAAGCCATGTCGGGAGCATTCGACCTGGTCGTTTTCGATGAAATCAACATGGCCTTGGGATTTGATTGGTTGACCAGTGAAGAGGTGGTCCATTTCATCAAACAGGAACGCCCGCAATCGTTGCACGTGGTCATGACGGGACGGAATGCCCCGCAGGCGCTCATGGATGCCGCCGATACGGTGACCGAAATGGTGGAAATCAAGCATGCCTTCAATGCCGGGATCAAAGCGTGCAAAGGGGTGGAATTTTAACCCTGGGTGGTTGTTTTACGCCGCTGGGTGCATTGGGTGGGCTGGTTGTCTTTATTGACGCTTCATGACGTTGGCTGCCGAGGTTGGCGAGGGTAATGGGACTATGGAAAGCCGGAATGGGATGCCGAAGAAAATCCTCGTTGTCGACGATACGGTTGATTTCCGCGAGTTGTTGACGGCTGTTCTGGAACACGCCGGATTTCAATGTGTCATGGCAGATAATGCGGAGCAGGCCCGCCTGATTATCGAAGAGGAACGTCCGGATATCGTTTTGTTGGATTGGGTCATGCCCGGGGTCTCCGGGGTTGAATTGTTGCGCTATCTCAAGTCCAAGGTTACCTTTGCGCAGATACCGATCGTCATGGTGACGTCGCGTGACCGCGAGGAGGATCGTTTGCGGGTGCTGGAATTGGGCGCTGATGATTATCTGGTCAAACCGGTCAAGCCACCGGTATTGATTGCCCGGATCGAGGCATTGTTGAGTCAGGGTGCGATATCGGCTGACGGGATGATAAAAATCGCCGATCTCGTACTGGACTTCAAGGAGCAGACCGTCATGGCCGGTGTCCCATCCGCACGGGTGGAATTGGGGCGTATCGCCTTTAGAATCCTGGCTTTTTTCATGTCCAATCCAGATGTTATCCTGGGACGGGAGGCGGTCTTGAGACAGGTTTGGGGGGGGGATGACAAGGTTGGGGGACGGACGGTGGATGTCTACGTGCGTCACCTGCGCAAGGCGCTGGAGCCGTGCGGGCACCATCATCGTATTGAAACCATTCGCGGGCAGGGATACCGTTTTCTGGGTAGCACCCAAGCAGCATCTTGAGTTGCCCGGGAACGCTTGTAAAGTGACCGGAACCCTGGAAACATTCCTTTCGCCTTCAGGTATGGACGCTGTTGGCGGAGGGGTAACGCAAAAGCTAGGCGTGTGGGGTTTTCTGTCGCTTCCAGAACAGGATTTTGCCACAGTGGGCACATTTTTTAACGTTGGCCAGATAGTAGACCACGCCGATCACCGAAAACAGGGGCAGAAGGATTCGAGCAGCGGCGACTACGGGTCCGATACGAACATCTTCGCGGATCAGGTCGGCATGGTTGCTGGACAGACCCAGGAGGGTGACTCCCACGATCAGTAGTCCCCCAACCAAAATGAGCGTTGGATTTTTCATTAATGGTTTTGCTTGATGGCTCACAGTTCAGATTCCCTCAAAAAAGTGTCAAGCGTACCCCGACATAACGCGATCCACCTCATGGCTCCCATGTTTGGTGGACATCAATGCGTATGTGCGTGGATCCTTGAAAAAATTCAAACTTTAGTCACAGAGTTTGAGAGAATCCGTTCCAGACGTCCAGGGGCACCTTCTTAGTGGACATCCAAACCGTGACCTTGCTGCTTCAAAATTATTCGTAACTATTGACTGACAAGAGAAAAACAAACATCGCCGGTGACCAACACCGAACACCCCTTATATCCCCGATTACCCCTAAATCCGGAGAGACTGCCTCTGCATCCTCTTTTAAATATAATGAACAGGGATCTTTCAAGATGCAAGGGAAAAAAATGATATATTCGGAAGATTTATAATCAATTTTTTTTGTTGGGGCATTAATCGATGTCGATTGCGGTACAACGGGCAGGGAGAATCGAGGCGGTACGCAATGCGACTCAGGGATCGGCCACCTTTTTGGCGGGGATGGTAGCGGTACTGCTGGCCATGTTCCATGTGCGCGGGGAGGTTTCCGTACCCCCGGTTGCTGCCGCGTGGGCATTGTTCGCCTTTGTGACAGGGGTGCGTTTCTCATGTGGAAAATCGGTATGGCCCGGCGTGGCGGGAGGGATGGCGGCCCTTTGTGCCCTTGGCTTGAACGCCGGGCAGCCACAGGAGTTGCCAGAAGAGATCGTTGGCAAAAAAAGTGTCGTGCGCGGGGTGGTTTCCGATCGGACGGATCGGGCCGATTCCGTCTTGCTTGAGCTGGATGACGTGGAATGCCTGATGGCGGGATGCGTGATTCCCGGAAAAATACGTTTGTCCATCCACAATGGCTGGAACGGTAACAAGGCCCGCAGTGAAGGGATTCCCCCTGTACAACCCGGGGATCGGATCGAAGTGACGGCCACATTGCGACGACCTGTCGGCAGCAGGGTTCCCGGATCGTTTGATTATGGTACCTGGTTGAGAAATAATGGATTCTCAGCAACAGGAAGTGCTGTTGGCGGGGAAATTCACATCCTCGAACAGACTTCTCGGGAATGGTGGAATCGCATTCGTTACCAAATTTCCCAGTGGGTCATGGGACGTCTTCCCCCAACCACGCAGGGATTGGCGGAAGGATTGCTGGTGGGAAAACGGGGATTGATCAGCCCCGAATTGAATGACGCTTTGCAAGTCTCCGGAACGTACCACCTCTTGGCTATTTCCGGCCAACAACTGGCGATGGTGGCGGGGTGGAGTTTTATGCTGATCCGCGGGTTCCTGGTGTTGTGGACGCCCCTTTCCAGGCGTTGGGACGTCAAACGGTTGGCCGCGATGGTATCCCTCGTCCCCATGCTCGTTTACAGCGAACTGGCCGGTTGGTCGGAAGCAACCCAACGGGCGGCCTTGAGTACCGGCCTGGTCATGCTGGGGGTGTTTTTGTGGCGCAAGACCATCGGTGTTAATTCGTTGATCCTCTCGGCCATCGTGTTGCTGTTTTTCTGGCCCCGGGAATTGTTTGGCGCCGGTTTTCATCTGACGTTCACCGCGGTTGCCGCACTGATAGGTTTTTTCTCAATGTATCCCATGGTTGGGAGCTTGTGGCGTCGGTTATGGTTAACGATGGCTTTGACACTGTTTATCAATCTGGCTACCGCTCCAATCGTTGCCTATCATTTTCATCGCGTTACCCCTTATGGATTTTTTGGCAATTTATTCGCGGTGCCATGGGTCAGTTTTTTGAGTATCCCCTTGGGAGTGGGCGCCATGATATTCCATTGGTTGCCCGGGGGATGGGGTGACCGGTTGTTGGATGCCATGTCCTGGAGTTTGGAGGTGTATGCATCCTGGGTGACCACCGTTTCCAGTTGGCCCTTCGCTTGGCAACGGATTCCGGGGCCGGCGCTTTGGGGGATTTCCTGCAGTGTGGCCCTGTTCGCCGCCAGTTATGTGATTCCTTGGAAGCGGAGTCGTCGATGGTTGGTGGGCCTGGGCATTGTGGCGTTGTTCTGGCCACGAATGGGGCCGACCCCCGGGAGACTTCATGTCGCTTGTCTCGATGTCGGGCAGGCCCAGGCGGTGGTCATGCGGGATCCGCAAAATCGTTGGATGATCATCGATGCCGGTGGCGTCACCTCCCCCAGGTTCAATGTGGGTGAAAGTTTGGTTTCAAGCTATTTGTGGCACTATGACGTGCGAAAATTGGAAAGGATCGTGATCAGTCATCCCCAGAGTGACCACATGTCCGGGGTGGCGGCGTTGATGCGCAATTTCCCGGTCCGGGAATTGTGGCTGGGCAGCTTTCCCGAACTGGAGCGGACAAACCAAACATATCGCGATGTGATCCACCTGGCCGAGGGAAAGGGGGTGACCGTTCACAGGATTGACCAGGAGATGCAGCGAGAGGACGGCGTGACTTTTTGGGCGAAATTCCCCATCCCCACCGGGAGGATCAAAGACAATGACCAATCCTTGGTGGTGATGGTTGCCATGGGGCGCCAGCATTTTTTATTTCCCGGTGACCTGGAGGCCAAGGGGGAGCGCTGGTTCATCGCGCATGATCCCTTTGGCGAGTATTCGGTGGTCATCGCCCCCCATCATGGCAGCAAGTCATCCAGTACCAGGGATTTCATCGCCAAGACGCGTGCGCAAAATATTGTCTTCAGCAGCAATGCCCATGGCAGGAACCATTTGCCCCATCCTGACGTGTTGACCCGCTGGCAACAATCGGGGGCAACCGTGTGGCGTACCGACCAACAGGGTACGGTGGTCTGGGAAACCGATGGCAACGCAGTGTGGTTTCAACCGCCGGACCGGGGTGGGTGATGGGGGACAAGGGAAGGGGATGGGATTAATGTCACGACTTGGAAGGATATTGAAACATCGTTGCGAATGTTAGTACATTGGTAACTGGATGTCTCAGGCTAAACATTGGAAACATTGAGTTTCCCTAAACGACTCCGACCGCCCTGTTCTCAACACAGCCTAATTTCCCATATTTACAACCGTAGAATTCCAGATGGGGCCTTCTTGAATAAGGAACGCCAGAGGTGTTCCTTGTTGGGAGGAGCGCCGATCTTGACTATCTCAACGAAGCCCTTCGCTTGAGAATCTCCAGCGTTTTCGGTGATTGGCCCGGAATAAAATGTTGAATCTTCGAGTTCCATAATCGGTTTCGCATCCGCTCCATCCACATCGTCATAACCAAAGGCAAGTATATTAACTTCATTCGGATATTTAGCAATATATCGGGATAGGTCGAGTGCAGTTGTGCTTGAGATGTAATTCGCAAGCACATCTTGAAGAAGCCAGAATGTCCTGCCGCCCCATGCCAGTCCTACTTGCGATTTTACGATAAGCTGACTTACCATTCTGGCCCACACTTGCCGATAGTTAATACTTGGACCATTATGATTTGCCGGGTCAATGATTGCATCTTCGCACGCCATTGCAATTTGTGTTCTCTTTTTCTTATCCCCTCCAGACGTGCTGGAGGTCATGATCTCGACAATTATGATCGGCTCCGCAGGAAAATCGTCAATCCAACGTTCTCCATCCCTCATAGCTATTGTGTAGCCATTTTCTTCTGCAATTCTTAGTGTAACTCGCTCGCTATTTCCGACTAACGACACAATTTCCGAGACTTTTTTTCGCACTGTCCCCGCTATGATGTAATCGAAAGTATAATCAAAAGACTTTGTTTCATCGTCATTATTCGTAGTCTCGATTTTCATTTTGACTTCGGACCAAGCGCGGTATGCTTTCCTCGGTTCAAGTTCAGAGCGCTGAGCCAACTCGGCTTTTACATGGGATTGGTAATCCGATGGCATTTGCGTTTTCAGTGACAGGAGGCGACGAGGACATACAATCCAAGGCTGCTCTCCCTCTCGAAGACGAAGAGAGCAAACACCGGATTGAACGATGTCTTTGCCCGGAAAATATCGGCGAAGGTGGTTGCTGCTCTTCAAATCAATTGCAGATAGATAGCGGTTGCCACCACCATCACATTCCGAATCCATAAAAGGGCACCACGCTTTCGCTCTATTTTTGGCAGCCTCATCATTCCAACAATCCAGCCGGAATCCATAGAGTTCAAATATTTTGCTCATCCAAAAACCTTTTTATCTGCAGCCCAATAATTTTTGCCAGAAGCGGTGGGACAGAATTTGCGACTTGGCGGTGCTGATCAAGATTACGAACTGAACCAGTTCTTGACCTTATGGGGCCTTTGAGAATGTAATCGTCTGGGTATCCATGAATTCTCATATATTCACGTGGCGTCAAATATCTATCTTCTGTAGGGTGATAGAAAATTTCACCACACCGAAGTGTATTTGATGGTCGTTCTCGATGAAGTCGCAAGTATTTTGTAGTGTCCTTTGAGGATAAACCACGGATAAGTTTTTCACCAAGATGCGTTTGTGCTGCAAGATATGATCCTTCTGGTACTTTTGCGATCCGTTCCCGGTCTCTTTCTGGAGTTACATCCACATGGCTATCAGTTCTTTCATAGACTGTTTTCCCACGGATTTTTGGGTCAGGATTTCCTAATCCCGAGATAACCTCGCCTATCCCAACATAAGGTTCATAGGGGAAAAGTCCTTTACATTCCTCAACTGGCGCGTGAGTTCTATCTGGAAACAGAAAACCATTCCGTTCACGAGTCGCAATGACAAAAAGTCGTTCTCTGAGTTGTGGGACACCATAGTCTGCCGCTAGTATAACACGCCACTTTGGAGTATAGCTGATTTCCTCAAGTTCTCTCAGAAATTTCTCGAACACCTCACCCCGTCGTGCCTCACTTCCCTTTGATGAAAGTAAGCCCTTTACCTGCTCAAGCAAAATCACTTTTGGCCTTATCATCTTGGCAAATCGGATGATCTCAAAAAGCAAGGGTCCGCGCTCGTCCATCAAGCCAAGCTGTTTTCCCGCAAGGGAAAATGATTGGCATGGCGGCCCACCGAAAAGGAGGTCAAGTTCACCCTTTTCAAGTTCAAGATCTTTAAGTAGTTCCGAAGGCACGACATTTCGGATATCTTCATGAAATACACGGGTTCCAGTATGTTGCCGTGCTGCATTTGCCTTGAGAGTTGCGCAACAGTGTTCATCAAATTCGATTTCGGCCAGAATGCTAAAACTTGCTTCTCGAATGCCAACGTCCATTCCACCGGCACCCGAGAAGAGGCTTATTGCTTTTCTCGCATGGGTTTTCAAAGGCTATCCTATTATGGAAATGCGTCTTCCTAACCAAAAAATCATGACCATACAAAAGACCGATTCCAAATCGTGTCAATGACAACTCAATTTACCCGGCATGACCTGCCACGGGAATCCATCCCCATCCACGGGAGCTGCGTGATGTTCAGGCATGGTCAGCTCGCGAAAAATGTTCAGGGCATCCTCCATGCGCTGAATATCGGAGACCAATTCCTGCTCATCATGGGCACGGGCGATGGCGTAGCTGTCTTTTTTGATAATGATTTGCAAGGCGATCATGGTCGGGCTCCAGGCGTCGGGAATATGACGTTTAACGATTGTCAGACGAGTGCTATGGATGGAATGCAAAATGCATGCTGACGATGGCGGGTTACAGTGTCACGAGGACACCGGAACCCGTCAAACCGCCTGAAACAATCACCCCGAATCAAAAATCGTACTGTAAGATCGCCTTGGTCCGACGGCAGATTTCCCGACCAAAATTGGTCCACTCCCCCTCCCCCCAATAGCGATAGCAACTGGTCTGCGAAGCCAGCAAATGGAACAAGGCGTTTTTATAGCGATAGTCACCCGCCACCGCTTCCGGGTTCGGTATTTTGCGATGAAACAACACGCTTGACTCTTCCATAGGCCCCAGGACATTTTCATAGCCGTTGACCCAGGAAATGGATTGGGTCCAGGATCCCCCATCCATGTGGAAACGCTGGTCCTCTTTTTTCAGGTTGGCGATCACCCGGGCCAAGGTTTCCGGCCCATCCCCCGGCTGCATGCGCTCCCAAATACGCCGCTGCAACACCGGTTGCACCACGGGCAGATCGGATTCTTTCACCCCGGAGGCGAACAGATGTTCCAGATATTCGGTCACATTCATGGCCGGATGCCGACTGCCGGAACACTCCCGCACCACATCCCTGTATTTCGGGGGGAATTCATTCATCATCACCCCACCATTTTCCCCATCGGCGATTTGTGTGACCAATGGGGGGATCATCCGTCCGGCCAAGGAGCGGCGATTCAAACTTTTCGCCTCGTAGTAGGGCTGCATCTGCCCCACCAATTTGGTATCCGAGCCTTGTGTTTTGATGATGGCGATGATGCTCTCGGTCTGGCCGTTGGAATGGGTACACACCAATCGATGCGGGATATGGGGATCCCTGGAATGATGCCCATTGTCCGGTTGTTCCACGGTGTGTTCCTGCACCAACACCCACTGATAGCCGTTATCCTTCAAGGTTTTGACAAAATTCCAGGCGACATCGGGGTGATTGGGGAGCGCCATTTCCGATGGGGAGAAACCACGGACCCGACTCAAGGCGTCCAAACCGAAGATGGCGGCGAAATGATGGCGCCACGCCTCGACATGCAAACGAAAATCCTGCACGGGGGTCGATGGGGCCACCGGATGTCCCCAGCCGATACCCAGCCATTCGACGCTGCGCCGATAATCGGGATGTTGGGTGATTTCCTTCAGGTCGGCCATGGCATCATCCGCCCCCATGTGCCGCAAACCATGAAACAACGTCCCCGAATAGTCCAGCATCACACGCGGTGACAGACCTTCGTGAATCAATTGTTTCAATATACGTCCCATGCGCCGGTAACAATCCAGGAACACCGTGGCGTTATGATTGTCGCCAATGCCGGGATGATCCATCATATGTTTCAGATTACTGATGATTTCCGCGGTTTCCAGGGAGGCCCCGCCTGCGGGGATCAATGGCTGGTGCATATGCAAGGCAACGGCGAAAGCGCTTTGCACCTCGGCGAAGCGCACATCGCTGTCGGCCAGGAAGACCGGCTGGTCTTTGGAACCGGCGAGATAATCTTGCAAGAGTTTGCCAGACCCGGAAATATTGGGCAAACCACCGGTATACTCGGGCAGTTCAATCATGTTCAGGCTCCTTTTCGCCTTTCAAACATTGCCGGCATACCGAATGGCACGTTGCCCTTGTTTATTTATGCCGGATGAATTCGTAAATGTTGAGGTAGTCCAATCCCGGATGATTCCATGAATAATCCTTACGCATACAATTGCCGCGAATTTTTTTCCAATACTCCCAGTTGCGGTACAACCCCAAGGCGCGGAACATGGCCGTTTCGAAGCCGCCATAATCGGCTGATTCGAAGGAGAAACCGTTCCGTTCCTCCATCGGCACCGGGGAATAATCCCAATCAAAGACGGTATCCACCAAGCCACCAACCGCCCGAACAATGGGAACCGTGCCGTAGCGCATGGCGATCAATTGCGTCAATCCACACGGTTCAAACAAACTGGGGACCACGAACATGTCCGAGCCGGCATAAATCAAACGCGACAATTCTTCATTGAAGCCGATTTCGAGATGGCAATGGGGATTGTCGTTCAGATAATGTTTCAGGTGCCAGAAATAATCGTTGATACCATATTCCGGGCTGGTTCCCAGCAATACGAACTGGGCATGATTGTGAATGGCGGTGAACAGGGCGTGACGGATCAGATGGACACCTTTTTGCGTGTCCAAACGCCCGACATAGGCGACGATGGGCCGATCACACTGTTCCAGCAGCAGGCGATGGCGCAAAGCCGACTTGTTGGCCGCTTTGCCTTCCAGGTCATCCAGGTCGCGCACCGAATAGTGATGCGGGATATGGGGATCCCATTCGGGATTCCACATTTCGTAATCCAAGCCATTCAGCACGCCGCCAAACTTGGAACTGAAGCGGTGCAACGTATGGCCCATGCCATACCCCTGGTCGGTATACATGGCCTCCCAGGCATGCTTGCGGGAAACCGTGGTCACGAAGTTGGCATAGACGATGGCCGCTTTGGTGAAATTGATGGCAAACGGATTGTGATCATCCCCCATCCGTTCGGTGGAGAAGTAGTATTCCGGGCGATGGAGGCCGATGGCGTGCAACACTTCGACCCCGGCATGGCCTTGATGTTTGAAATTGTGAATGGTGTGGATCACCCGTGTGGTATTCATTCCCAGCGGGCCATAGATTTCATAGAGAACGGCGGCGGCCAGTCCCGTCTGCCAATCATGGGAATGAATGATATCCGGGCGTTTGCCTGACTTGTACATGAACTCCAGGGCGGCACGGGTAAAGAAAGCGTACCGTGTCGCCTCGTCGTAGAAGCCGTAGAAGGATCCCCGATCGAAGAAATGATCATTGGAGTGGGGATCGATGAAGAAACACAACTGACCATGGACATGGCCCGACCAGACCGTACAGTGGATCGCCCCGCCCCACCAGGGAACCCACAGGTCATCATAACAGACCGCCAATCCCCAAACATGGTCATAACGCATGCAATCATATTTGGGCAGGATGACCTCGACCGTATGGCCGCGAATACTGATTTCACGGCACAACCCGTACACCATATCGGCAAGGCCACCCACTTTGGCAGCGGGAGCCAGTTCAGAAGAAATCGTTACAACATACATGGACCGAATCCTCCAAGACTTATGGCCGGTCCAACTCTCGAATCGAGAGTACACGATCCCGGCGATATGAAATCACTGACCAACGACAATAGCGGCCTCACCGTCCCGGTGGGTACCCTTGTTCAGATTTCCCGGCACCGTGCTGAAACCGGGCATGGGATTGGGAAACACTGTCCTGGACACCTTGCCCGGAAGAACCGTCCGCATAATCCCGATCATCCTCACCCGTGCGCTGATGGATCAAGATCAATCCCGCCAGCGGTGGCAGCGTCAACGCCAACGAGTGCTGCCGCCCATGGGCCGGGACTTCCACGGTCTGCACCTGACCGCCGTTACCCACATTGGATCCCGAATATTTTTCCGCATCGCTGTTAAAGATTTCGGTGTAGACCCCTGGCTTGGCGACACCGATGTGGAAATTCCCCCGGACCACCGGGGTGAAATTGCAGACGATCACAATATCCCCTGACGTGCGTCCGCGTCGGATCCAGGCCAGAATGCTTTGATGGTGATCATTGCATTCGATCCACTCGAAACCAGCCGGTTCATGATCCAGGTCATGCATGGACAACAACCCGCGGTACAGGCGATTGAGATCCTGGATCACACGGAACACGCCCTGATGGAACGGTACCCTTTCCAGGAGATGCCAATCCAGACTCACCAAATGGTTCCATTGCTGTCCCTGGGCGAATTCATCCCCCATGAACAACAGTTTCTTGCCCGGATAGGCGAACATGAAGGTGTAGTAACAGCGCAAATTGGCAAATTTTTGCCATGCATCCCCGGTCATTTGATCCAACAGCGACCCTTTGCCATGGACCACTTCATCATGGGACAGGGGCAATATGAAATTTTCGTGGAAGCAATACAGCATGCCGAACGTTAAATGGTTGTGGTGGTGCGAACGGTGAATCGGCTCCTTGTGCATGTATTCCAGGGTATCGTTCATCCACCCCATGTTCCATTTGAATCCGAACCCCAACCCCCCCGAATCGATCGGTCGCGACACCTGGGGCCAGGCCGTGGACTCTTCGGCGATGGTGATCGCCCCCTGACCCTCTTCGTAAACCTTGGTATTGAGGGTGCGAATGAAATCAATCGCCTCCAAATTTTCCTTGCCGCCATATTGGTTGGGAATCCATTCGCCATTTTGCCGCGCATAGTCGTGGTAAAGCATGGAGGCCACGGCATCGACCCGCAGGGCATCGAGATGGAACTGTTCGATCCAGTACAGGGCATTGGCTATCAAGAAGTTACTGACCTCTTTGCGGCCAAAGTTGTACACCAGGGTATTCCAATCGGGATGGAATCCGCGACGGGGATCTTCGTGTTCGTAGAGGGCCGTACCATCAAATCGTCCCAAACCATGGCCATCGGTGGGGAAATGGCCAACAACCCAATCCATGATGACGCCAATGCCCGCCTGATGCAGGCGATCCACCAGGTAGCGCAAATCATCGGGCTGACCGTAGCGGCAGGTGGGGGCGTACAGACCCGTTGGTTGATAGCCCCAGGAACCCTCGAACGGGAACTCCGACAATGGTAAAAATTCCACATGGGTGAAACCGAGATCCTGGATATAGGGGACCAGCTCATCCGCGATTTCACGATAGGAAAGGCTGCGGTTACCCTCTTCCGGCTTGCGGCGCCACGACCCCAGATGGAGTTCGTAGATACTCATGGGATTGTTGTAATAGTTATGGTTCTTTCGCGCTTCCATCCAGGCGCCGTCGCCCCATTCGTAGATGCTGGGCGCCTGAACGATGGAGGCGTTGCCCGGTGGCAATTCCCCGGCAAAGGCGAAGGGATCGGCCTTGTCGGGCTGCAAGTCACCGTGCGGCCCCTTGACCTCAAACTTGTACAGGTCGCCGGAACGAATGTGAGGGATGAACAATTCCCACACACCGCACTCCTGCCGCAAGCGCATGGGATGGCGGCGTCCGTCCCAATTGTTGAAGTTACCGATGACACTGACACGCTGGGCATTCGGGGCCCATACCGCGAAGAAGGTTCCCTCCACCCCATCGACGTTCTTCAGGTGGGCGCCCATGTGCTCATAAAGACGCCAATGGCGCCCTTCGGAGAACAAATAGACATCCATTTCCCCCAACTGGGGTGGCAACCGATAGGGATCTTCGAGAAGTACGGGACCGGCTCCGAAATCAACGGTGAAACGATGGTTGAACCGCTCGGTTTGATGCCGCAGATGGATGCCATACAACCCCCAATCGTGAATCGGCTCCATCCTGCCCATGTTCTTGCCCGTATCCCGATCGACCAACTCCACGTACAGGGCACCCGGGAGAAAGGTACGCACCACCAGGGTTCCATCCTCAAGGGTATGCATACCCAAGAATGCAAACGGATCCCGGCAATAGCCGTTGACAACCTGATCGATGAAATAGTGTGGATGAACGACGATACCCGAATCTTGGTTGTGATGTGTCATGGTGCCCCTTTTCTTGGGCTGCGCCCACTCTCTTTAAGATCAATTTTTTTAGTTCAGGTTTTCGATCCTGAGCCAACCCTCCAGCCAACATTTCAAGCAGGATCCCTGCAATCGTTAACTTCCCCCACGTCAAAAGCCGGCTACAAACGTTGTTGCGGACTATACCACCCGTTTACCAACGTTGGCCATGCTTTTTTAGCCTTAACGATTCTTAAATCCCGATCAGGGAAAGAAAACAAAAACGCCAAAACTTCTTTAAGACAACATCAGGAATGGTCAGCGCTTGGGAACAAAATAGTGGGTGCAATGGCCGAGAAATACATCAGCCGCCTCCATGATGGTTTCCGAAACCGTTGGATGGGGATGAATGGTAGCTGCCAGATCATAGGCCGTCGCCCCCATCTCCAAGGCCAACGTCCCTTCGGCGATCAAATCGCCCGCACCCTGACCCACAATGCCAATACCCAAGACACGTTGGGTCCCGGGATCGATGATCAACTTGGTCACCCCATCCACGCCATCCCCCAAGCTCAAGGTTTGCGCCCTGCCGGAAGCCGCCCATGGGAATCGGACCGTTTTCACCTCCATGCCCTGTTTTTGCGCCTCGGTTTCGGTCACTCCCACCCACGCCATTTCGGGATCGGTAAACGCCACTGCCGGAATCCCCCGGGGATCGAACGCGCTTTTTTTGCCAGCCAAAACCTCAACCGCCACCCGGGCTTCGTGGGAGGCCTTATGCGCCAACATCGGACCACCCACCACATCGCCAATACAGGAAATATGGGGATCATCCGTGCGCATCCCCTTGTCAACCTTGACGAACCCCCGATCCAATTTCACCCGGGTATACTCCAACCCCAAGCCGGTGGCATTGGGCAGACGCCCCACACTCACCAGCACCCGATCAAATTCTTGCGCATGTTTGTTCCCCGCCTTGTCGCAAAACGTGACCCGGACCGCCGTACCCAGGGATTCCACCGCCTCGACCCGGGTTTCCAGCATCACCTTGTCCGCCCAGCCCGCGACACGTTTGGCCAACAGACGCACCAAATCGCGATCCGCCCCCGGCAAAAGACCCGGTGTCATCTCCATGATGCTGACGCGACTGCCCAGGGTGGCATAAACCGATCCCAATTCCAAGCCGATGACCCCGCCACCAATCACCAGCATCCGTTCGGGGATGGACTCCAGTTCCAGGGCGCGGGTGGAATCCATCACCCACGGAGCGTCCCAGGGAAACTCCGGCAACGACCGCGAAACGGAACCGGTGGCCAGGATGCAAGAGTCGTAAGTCAATTCCCGCGTTTCGCCATTGGATTGCCGCACCGCGATCCTGTCCGAAGCCAGAAAGGTTGCCGTTCCCTGAATGAAGGTCACCTTGCGCTTGAGACATTGTTGTCCCAGGCCCGATGTCAAGCGCTCCACCACCTTGTTTTTCCACGCCCGCAACGCCGCGAGATCGATCTCGGGTTTTTGAAAGCGAATGCCGATATTTTCCGCCTCTTTGGCCTCGTTGATGATTTTGGCGGCATGCAGCAAGGCTTTGCTGGGAATGCACCCCCAATGCAGGCACACCCCCCCCGGCTGCGCCTGTTTGTCCACGAGCGTGGTCTGAAACCCGTGGTCCGCCGCCAGGAAAGCCGCGGCATACCCACCCGGACCCGCACCGATAACCACCACATGTTTGGCTGCACACATCACACACCTCCCATCGGTTGCCAAAGGCCCCTCATCCCTCCAGGGACAGGAGCAACGGTTCTTCCAAGGCTTCGCAAAGAAAGCGCAAAAAGCGGGCACCGTCCGCCCCGTCAATCACCCGATGGTCGAAGGAGAGCGACAGCGGTAACATCAGTCGCGGTTGAAAACTGCCGTCGATGAAGACCGCTTCCACCACACCCTTGGCCATGCCCAAAATCGCCACTTCGGGATAGTTGATGATGGGGGTGAACCCGGTGGCACCGATGCCCCCCAGGTTGGAGACGGTGAAGCACCCCCCCTGCATCTCCTCCAAAGGTGTTTTCCCCTCCCGCGCCGTTGCCGACAGTGTGGTCAAGGCCACCGCCAATTGGCTGATGTTTTGCCGATCCACATCGCGAATGACCGGTACGATGAGACCACGCGGGGTATCCACCGCCACCCCGATATGGACGAACCGCTTCAGGATGATCTCCTCCGATGCCATGTCCACCGAGGCGTTGAACTGCGGAAATACTTTCAGTGCCGTTGCCACCACCTTGAGCATGATGGCGGTCACGGACAGTTTGCCACCCCTTTTTTGCACCCGGGGAGCGAAGCGTTGCCGCACGGCTTCCAAGTGGGTGATATCCGCCTTATCGTGACATGTCACCTGGGGCACGGTATTCCAGGTGGCCGCCATATGCTGCGCCGTCGCCTTGCGCACATTCTTCATTTTTTCCCGGCTGACCGTCCCCCAGCGCCCGAAATCGGGGAGATGGGTGTGCATGGGAACCCGGCTATCGTTATAACCACCCGTGACCGCACGACTTTGATTCCGTAGTTTCACGTGGGCCCGCACATCCGCGATGCTGATGCGTCCCCCGGGTCCGGTCCCGGTGATCTCACGAATATCCACCCCCAACTCCCGGGCTTCGCGACGAACCGAGGGTGCCGCCGGGACAGGGACTCCAGGGCGTGACGGCGGCAAGGCATCGCCTCCGGGGAGGGATGCAACCGGCGGCGACGGCAGCACCACCACCACCGGGGCTACCGGGGCCGGAGACGCTTCCGCAACGACCGGGGCATCCGGCTGCAAAACAACCGGAGCGACAACCGGTGGCACCGGCGCGGCTTCGCCACTATCACCACCACCCCCCGCCACCACCCGAAACAACACCTGACCCACACTGACATGCTCACCGGGTTTGACCAGAACCTCCTGAATGGTCATGGCGCTTTCCGCCGGCACCTCGACCACCGCCTTGTTGGTTTCCACCTCCAACAACGGGGCACCGGGGGCAACCGTCATCCCCGGGGTCACCAATACATGGACAACATCCCCCCCGGCGATGTTTTCCCCCAGATTGGGCAATTTGAATTCGGTATTCATGCGGGACATCTCCTGATAATCCTGGCTTGTCGATGGTGATCCCAGCCGGTCAGCGCCAATCAGCGTGTTACCGGATCGGGCCGGTCGGGATCGATGCCCAATTGCCGCATCGCCTGCGTCACCACCTCAACCCCCATTTTCCCGCGCCGGAACAAGGCGCTCAAAGCCGTCACAGTGATGTATTTGACATCCACTTCAAAGAAATCACGTAAAGCGGGACGGGAATCACTGCGGCCAAAACCATCGGTCCCCAGGCTGATCAGGCCGTTAGGTACCCACTGCGCCACCATGTCGGACAACACCCGCACATAATCGGTCGCAGCGATGACCGGACCGTCATGCCCCGCCAAACATCGGGTCAGGTACGGCTGCCGTGGTGCCTCTTGGGGATGCAAGCGGTTGTAGCGTTCGACGGCCATGGCATCGCGATGCAAACATTTGTAACTGGTCACACTCCACACCGTGGCCGCCACATTATATTCAGCCAACAATTCCTGGGCCGCCAACACCTCATTGATGATCGCACCACTGCCAAAAAGTTGTACCTTATGCGGCAGCTCCGGGTTGGGAGCGTGTCTGAATACATACAATCCCCGTAAAATGCCCTCTTGCGCCCCCTCGGGCATGGCCGGCTGTTGATAATTTTCGTTCATGACCGTGAGGTAATAATAAACATCTTCCCTGTTAACGACCATGCGTCGTAAACCATCCTCGATGATCACCTCCAACTCGTAGGCAAAAGCGGGATCGTAGGCCATGAGGTTGGGTATGGGGAGGGCCAGGAGATGACTGTGCCCATCCTGATGTTGCAACCCCTCCCCCGCCAAGGTCGTCCGCCCGGCGGTACCCCCGATGAGAAATCCCCGGGAACGCAAATCGGCGGCGGCCCATGCCAGATCGCCAATCCGTTGAAAACCGAACATGGAGTAGTAGATGAAGAATGGAATCATGGTGAGGCCATGATTGGCGTAGGAGGTCCCGGCGGCGATGAAAGAACTCATGGCCCCCGCTTCGGTGATCCCCTCCTCCAAGATCTGCCCATCCCGGGTCTCTTTGTAATAGAGCAAACTGTCATGATCCACCGGTTCGTAAAGCTGTCCCGGATGGGAATAAATGCCGCATTGGCGGAACAAGCCCTCCATGCCAAAGGTACGGGCCTCGTCAGGGACGATGGGGGTGATCCGCTTGCCCAAACCCGGATCACGGAGGAGTTTGGACAAAATACGAACAAAAGCCATGGTCGTGGAAATCTGCCGTTCCCCCGATCCGGGATAAAATTCACCGAACACATCGGCACCCGGGAGGGGTAATTGTTCCTGCCCAGAGCTGCGGCTCGGAAGAAAGCCCCCCAATTTTTCCCGATGGGTCAACAGGTAGCGCGTCTCCTGACTCTCCGGCAACGGCTTGTAAAACGGCATGCCGGCCACCTCCTGATCCGATAAGGGCACCTGAAAGCGGGATCGGAAATCGCGCAATTCCTCTTCGTTCAATTTTTTTTGCGAGTGGGTGATGTTTTTCCCCTCACCCGCCGCCCCCAGACCATAGCCTTTGACGGTCATCGCCAACACCACCGACGGTCGTCCCTTGTGTTCCACCGCCGCCTTGAAAGCGGCATAAACCTTTTCCGGGTCGTGACCACCGCGATTCATCCGTTCCAATTGTTCATCGGAATGGTGCGCCACCATCTCCATCAATTGCGGATGACCGCCAAAGACATGCTTGCGGATAAAAGCCCCCCCTTCCGCCGACAATTTTTGATAATCCCCATCCACCAATTCCGACAAGCGTTTGATCAGCAAACCATCCTGATCGCGAGCAAACAACGGATCCCAGTCGGATCCCCAGATCACCTTGATGACGTTCCAACCGGCACCACGGAAATCGGCTTCCAATTCTTGAATGATCTGGCCATTGCCGCGAACCGGCCCATCCAAACGTTGCAGGTTGCAATTGATGACAAAAATAAGATTATCCAATTTTTCCCGGGCCGCCAAACTGATGGCCCCCAACGATTCCGGCTCGTCGGTTTCCCCATCGCCCAAAAAGGCCCACACTTTTCTTTCGGTGGTATTTTTCAGATTGCGATCATTCAGATAGCGCATGAAACGGGCTTGGTAGATGGCCAAGATGGGCCCCAATCCCATGGATACCGTCGAAAATTGCCAAAAATCGGGCATGAGCCATGGGTGCGGGTAGGAGGACAGCCCCCCCTTGGGATCCAATTCCCGGCGAAAATTAGCCAGATGTTGTTCATTCAAACGACCTTCCAAATAAGCCCGGGCGTAGATACCCGGCGTGGCATGGCCCTGAAAAAAGATTAAATCACCGCCGCTGGGGTGATCCGGTCCGCGGAAGAAATGGTTGAATCCCACCTCGTACAGAGTGGCCGCCGAGGCATAGGTGGAAATATGACCACCGATACCCGCTTCATCGCGATTGGCCCGCACCACCATGGCCATGGCATTCCAGCGAATCAGGCTTTTGATGCGGCGCTCCAGGGCGCGATTGCCGGGAAAGGGGGGCTGTTTTTCAGGCTGGATGGTATTGACAAACGGGGTATTGGCGGAAAACGGGATCTCCACCCCCAGCATGGTGCCATGGGCCTGGAGGGTGTGCAGCAACTCCACCACCCGATTGGCCCCTTGGTGCTGAAACACATGGTCCAGGGATTCCCGCCATTCCAGGTTTTCCAATTCCCATTCGTTGTTGACCGGATCGTCTTTCGGCTGATGCATGCCAAGTCACCTTTCGCGGTTGATGGTTGTGAGCAAAGATTGCCAACCCTCGATGGACACAATAACCCGAGTTCCATCATTGCGAAAGCTCAATCATGCACCCCGGGGCTTTCGTCCCATGAACCAAGCAATCGAACACATGACAAGCCACACACCAATCCACCATGGTTCGGACCTTTGAAAAAAGCTCATGCCCGAGCCTTGCGGAACCGTGACGATCAAGGTACCCGCTTCATTGGGATGAATACGGCCCAACTCGCGACCCAGTTGGTCAAAAGCCGCAGAAATCCCGGTATTGGCGACACGGATCATGGGGATGCGATTTTCCACGGCACGCAATTGGGCCATGGCCAAATGTTGCGGTTTGGCCGCCTCGCCAAACCAAGCATCATTGGTGACGTTCACCAACCAGCGCGCATGCGCCAGAGCCAATTCCCGCACTTCATGGGGAAAAATGGTTTCGTAACAGACCAATCCCCCTATGGCACCGTGTTCCCACGGCATGGGAACCGGACCGGGACCACGGGAAAAATCTTCGCTGCCATAGGTGATCTTTTTGATAAAAGAAGGCATATACCGGCGAAATGGCACGAATTCTCCGAAAGGAACGAGATGGTATTTATCATAACGTCGGTTGAGATCCCCCGTGGCATCCAGAAGCACCATGCTGTTGTAGAACAACCATTGGCCCTCCCTTTCCCCATCCCTGTCCGCCATGGGGGCACCCGTCAGGACGGGGGCACCGAGGCGTTGGCTCAAGGTTTGAATCTGTTTCAAATTTTCCGGTGATGCCTGAATGAAGAAAGCGATGGCCGTTTCGGGCCAGACAATGAGATCCACGGGTTCGTTGATCCCGCCGCTCAGCCCCAAATATTTGATGAATCCCTCTTCCCGGAATTTGGGATCCCATTTTTTCGACTGTTCCACATTGCCCTGCACCAAAGCCACCTTCAAGGGTCTTGACCGGGCATCCTGGTGTTGCATCGCCGCCAATTCGACGCTACGCCATGTCCCGTAGCCCGCCGCCAGCGCCAAGGAACCCAGCAGCAACACCCCCCCCGCGATCACGGGGTACCGCACGAAACGTTGGAGCCAGACCCACGCCAGAAGGGATGCGGGAAACACCATCAGCCAGGATAACAACCACACACCCCCCAGATCGGCCACCTGCACGATCCTTTCCTGATCGCTCCAGGCGTAGCCGGCCAGGTTCCAGGGGAAGCCGGTGAACAGATGGCTGCGCAACCATTCGCCGATCACCCACAGGGCGGGTGCCGCCAAAGGCAACAGCCCCGGCTGCGGGGCAAAAAGACGCAACAGTCCACCAAACAAGGCGATATACACCGCCATGGTCGCCGCCAACAACACCAATATCAACAGGGAAAGACCCATCCACAAATCGCCGTAGCGATGAAGGCTGGTCAAAAGCCAGGAGAAACCGAAACTGAAGTGTCCCAAACCAAAGAAAAAGCCCAGCCAAGCACCGCGTTTCCAGGATACCCGGGAAACGAGAACGATCAGCACGGCCAATCCAAGTATCATGAGGAATTGTTGGTGATACGGAGGCAATCCCAGAACAGCAACCGCTCCCGCGCAAAAAGAACCGAACTCCAACCGCCAACGGCTCCAGGGGCGGGATAACAAACCGTCTCGCAATGTGGAAATCCATTTATTCATAGGGATTGGCGATCCCGAGACGGGAGAGAATGGCGATTTCCAGGTTTTCCTGACTCAAGGCATCTTCGGCGGATCGTTCATGATCGTAGCCGGCCAGGTGCAGGATACCATGGACCACGAGATGATTGAGATGGTCGGTGAACGTTTTCCCCTGCTCCTGAGCCTCCCGGACAACCGTTTCGTAAGCCACGACCAAATCGCCCAACAACAGGGGGTGGCCCGGAGGCCGCGAATCAGGGGCATCATCGTACATGGCAAAGGAAAGAATGTTGGTTGGTCGGTCCCTGCCCCGGTATTGATCATTCAATTCCCGAACCTCGGCATCGTCGGTGAGCCTTATGCCCACTTCCACATCCTCGAACCCCCCCAGGTGATCCAGGGCGATCAGGGCCGCATGCCGCACCGTTTTTTTAACTTTTGGCCACTGCGATTGCACCCGATCGACTCGAAGCGTTGCCTTCACGACGCAATCCCTCCCTGCGCGGTCTGATTTGATTGGGATATTCAATGCGATGATGATAAAAACCCAGGGTCAATACGCGGATGAACGCCTCTTCGATCAAGGCGATTTCTCTCAGGTTCAAACCGCACATGTCCAGTTGGTCATCGGCGATCTTATCGGCCACCAACCGCCGAACCAGCGCCTGGATCTGGGACGAGGAGGGATTACGCAACGTCCGCGCCGCCGCCTCCACGGAATCGGCCAACATGATGATGCCGGCTTCTTTGGACTGCGGCTTGGGACCCGGGTAACGAAACTCCTCCGCGGTAATATACTCCCCCTTTTTGGCCGCCTGATTGATCGCCTTGTTGAAAAAATATTGCAACAACGACGTACCGTGGTGCGTCAGAATGGCTTCTATGATCGGCCCGCCGAGTTTGTGGGTTTTGGCCAATTCCTGCCCATCCTTGACGTGGGCCATGATCACCTTGGCCGACATCGAGGGCAACAAGTGGTCGTGTCGATTCTCCCCCGATTGATTTTCCACGAAATAATTGGGTTTGGTCATCTTGCCGATGTCGTGATACAACGCCATGACGCGTGCCATCAACGGGTTGGCATTGATGTTCTCCGCAGCCGCTTCCGCCAGATTACCCATCATCACCGAATGATGGTAGGTACCGGGACTGCGCAACGACAACTCCTTGAGCAACGGGTGATCCCCGCTCGCCAGCTCCAACAGTTTGGAATCGGTGGTCACGTTGAACACCGACTCCAACAGCGGTATCAGCGCCAATCCCCACAATCCCATCAGCAAGCCGCTGGTCATGGCCATGAACATGCCGATGATCCAATCGAAACCGGGTTTGTTGCCACTCAGGAGTTCGACAACAGGCATGGTGACCATTTGCGCCAAACCCACCCATACCCCGGCGAACAGGGTGTCAAAGCGACGCCGGCTGGTACGCAATTTGGCACCGCCCACCAGGGAACCAACCATGTAATAACAGAACAATGGCAGGCCGCCGCCAGCTGACAAGGCTTCGAGAAACGACAATATGATGCCGATGATGATGGCCCCGCCCGGAGTTCCCGCCCGCGCCCCCACCGTCAGGGAGGCCAGCGCCGACGCCAGGGCCACATGGGGCAAATAGACCACCATATGCGTTGGCAGACCCAATATTTCCATGATCCCCTGGCCCATGGTCAGGGTAATGGTACTGATGAAGGAGGTCCCCAGAAGGATGGCCGTCAACATGTACACGGTCTGCTTGTCTTTGGGAAAAGCCACCGAAGTGATCATGAGAAACCATCGGCTCAACAGGAGCAGGATGCCCAGGATAACCGCCAAACCGATGAACTTCATCACTTTGGCGCCGGTCCACTGGCTGCGGTTCAAGGCTTCGACCTTCAATCGCGCCGCCTCGCTGACCACTTCGCCCTCACGGACGACCATCTGCCCCCTTTTGGCTTGAAAAAACACCGTGTCAATCTTGTCGAAAGCCTGTTGCCGCTTCAATCGGGTTTCGGCCAGGTTCAGCACCAGATTGGGACGAATCATCGCCCGGGCCTCGCGCAACAACCATTCCTGGACCTCGCGGGGATAGTGATCCAAATGTTTACGAATCGTCTCCCCCAACAACCAGCGCATACCATTCAAGTCAATGGGTTTATCCCAATCCTTGCCCTTGCGCTCCTTGCCATCGACAATGGAGTAGATAACCGAAGGCGTGTCACGCAAATCTTTGAGAGTTTCCGGGCCGCTCACCACCGTCTGATTGCGCAACTCCCCCAACCATTCGGATACCTTGCGTGCCAGCGTTGGCAGGGAATCCAGACCGAGCAACAATTGCACCACCCGGGGGGAAATCTCCTCCTCCAATCTCAGGGAGAAATCCTCCGTCACCGTGGTAATGTTCAACTGATTGCCCTGTTCCTTGCGGACCGCCTCCAACCAATCCAAGGCATCGTTGATCTGCCGGATGACCGGATCCATCATCCCGCCATCCCAGTCATAAATGGCGGGTACCGCCTGCGCCGCGGCCTGACGCAGCTTCAAGGTGGTCTCCTTGTCCTCCACCAGGAGATCCCGGTCAGCCTTGATATTTTTTTGCGCGATTTCCCCCACCTCCGGCAGATACTGCAATTTCATGACCACAGGGGAATTGATAATGGTCAGCACATGGATATACAGCACGAACATTACACCATACAAAACCAACTGGGGAGAAATGCGTTTTTTGCTCTCCTGCTGCGGCTTTTGCATCACCTTGCTGATCGTTTTTTCCCGGGTTTCGGCCATGGTCTATATCGATCCCCTCTCTTTCCGCTGCCGCCCGCCGCCCGCTTGTTCATAAGCCGCGACAATGCGCCGGACCAGCGGATGCCGTACGACATCCTGATCGGAAAAATGGACCCACTCGATCCCCTTGACACGTTTCAATGTATCCATCGCATCAATCAATCCAGACTGCGTTCCCCTGGGCAGGTCGATCTGGGTCGCATCACCACAGACCACCGTGCGCGAACCAGCGCCCAAACGGGTCAAAAACATTTTCATCTGCTCGGGGGTGACGTTTTGCGCCTCATCCAGAATAATGAAGGCATCATCCAGTGTCCGCCCGCGCATATAAGCCAATGGTGCCACTTCCAGGGCGTTGCGGGCCAGCATTTTTTCAATCCTGTCCGCACCCAACATATCCTGAAGGGCATCAAACAACGGTCGCAGGTAAGGATCGATTTTGGCCTGCAAATCCCCCGGGAGGAATCCCAATCGCTCCCCCGCCTCAACCGCCGGTCGGGTCAAAATAATCCTGGAGGCGGAACCCTCCTGGTATCCCGCAACCGCACTGGCCACCGCCAGATAGGTCTTTCCCGTTCCGGCGGGACCGATGCCAAACGTCAATTCGGAACGATGTAAACTCTGGATGTAATCGGCTTGCCTGGGGGTCCGGGGTTGAATCACCTTTTTCGGCGTCCTGATCGCGCTGCCGGGGGCGAACAGCCCCTCCAGACCGGATTCTTCACGCAATGCCCGAATACCCGCCTCGATGCTTTGCTGGTCCACGTGTTGGCCCCTTTTCAACGAATCGTAGAGGGTTTCCAAAAGTGTCCTGACCTTTCCCGCCTGATCCTCGGAAGCGGTGATGATCACACTGTTACCCAACGGATGGAGTTGGATATTCAACAGCTCTTCCATCACTTTCAGATGGACATCCAACTCCCCGAACAGCGATGCGGCCAAACAATTGTCGGGAAATTCCACGACATGGGGACGCATACCGGCGGAAAAACAATCATCCCTGTCCATTGAGCAGATCACCATGCATACCGTTACGGTTATCAGTCGATGCAACTTCAATGAAAAATGTGCATCGCCCCGCCTCTTTCGTCACCGATCCAACAGCAAGGTTCCCATACCATCGTCATCAACCCATGTGTCATCCCTCATACCAGGCGCCCCCTCAAGGAGTTGGGCAAACCTTCGATGATCTCCACCGCCACCATCTGACCGATGCATGCCGGATCGGCGGCGAAATTCACCCGGCGGTTCCCCCGGGTTCGACCCATGACCATGCCACTGCCCAGTCGTGACGTTGTTTCAACCAGGATTTCCTCCCGTCTGCCAACCTGCCGGCGATTGTTTTCCAGTTGTATCCGGTTCAAATGTTCCTGAAGAATCGCCAAGCGCCGCCGTCCCGTTTCCAGGGGTACCTGGAACGTCATGGAAGCCGCTGCGGTGTTCGGTCGAGGTGAAAACAAAAACGAATAGGCATGATCGAAGCGGATCTCCTCGACCAAGGCCAGGGTATCGTTGAAATCCGCATCGGTTTCGCCGGGAAACCCGACAATGAAGTCGGAAGCCAGGGTCATGTCGGGGTGGACGCGCCGCAATTTTTGCGCCCATTGCCGATAGTGGTCCACGGAATGCCCCCGCAACATGGCCTGTAGCACGGAATCGGAACCGGATTGAATGGGGAGGTGCAGGTAGGGACACAACGCCGCAACCTCAGCGAACGCCTGCAACAAATCATCGTTCATATCCGCCGGGTGCGACGTGACGAAGCGGATCCTTTTGACAGACGCCATCCGCGCCACCTCGCGGATCAGGCGCGCCAGGTCAAACATGGTTTTGTCATCATCCATGGCCCGATAGGCATTGACATTTTGCCCGAGGAGTTGAATCTCCACGGCACCATGATCGAGACAGACCCTGACTTCCTCCAGGACATCCGCCACCGGACGGCTCCATTCCCGACCCCGGGTGTAGGGAACGACGCAATAGGAACAAAAACGGTTGCACCCCTCCTGAATGGTGACCGAGGCCACCGGACCCCGGTGACCCGTTTCGGGCAAGGCGTCGAACTTGTCCACCGCCTCGGCGTCGATGGCGCACAATCTGCGACCACCATCCGCCAATTGCTCCAACATCCGGGGCAATTCATGATAATTTTGCGGTCCGAACACCAGATCGACAAACGGTGCCCGGCGAAAGATTTCCGCACCATCGGCTTGGCCGACACAGCCGCCAACAGCAAAAACAACCTGACCAACCGGGTCGCGCCGCTCCAGCATTTTTTTCACCCGCCCCAATTCGGAAAACAACTTTTCCTCAGCCTTTTCGCGAATATGACACGTATTAAAAATAATCAGGTCGGCGCTGTCGGGGGTGGACACCACATGCATGCCGTGACTCCGTTGCAATAAATCAGCGATGCGTCCGGCGTCATACACATTCATCTGACAGCCAAAATTTTTTATGAAAAGATTTTTCAAGCCGTCTCAAGACCCTGGCGTAAGGATGGATACCTGGATTGCAGCGCCGCCAAGACCACCGGCGGGACAAACGGCGACACATCACCTTGCATCTTGGCGATTTCCTTGACAAGCCTTGAAGAGATATAAGTCGTCGTTTCGCTGGCCATGAGAAAAACCGTCTCCACCCGGGGATTGAGTTTGCGATTCATGGCTGCCATTTGAAATTCATATTCAAAATCGGAAACGGCCCGCAATCCCCGGAGGATGGTGCAAGCACCGATCTTTTCGACGAAATGGATCAGCAACCCTTCCATACGGCAGGTTTTGACGCGTGGCAATCCCTTGGTGGACTCCCCCAGGAACGCCATCCGTTCGTCCACGGAAAACAGCGCGGTTTTGCTGGTGTTGTCGGCAATGGCGACCACCACCTCGTCAAACAGGAGATGCCCCCTGGTGATAACATCCAGATGGCCCAAAGTGACGGGATCGAATGTTCCGGGATAAACAGCTATTTTTCTCATGTTAAGTCACTTCTTCCCATCAGTCTTGACAAAAATGGAGATACGGGTATCACCGTAGCTCCGGTATTGCAATGGCTCCCATGCAGAAAAATCTTTCAACGATGCCCCGGCTTCGTGTTCCACCACCGCCAGGGAACCGGGAATGATACACGATACCGCCTCCAGTGCGCGCAATGTTTCCGGTATCAGGTTACGATGGTAGGGGGGGTCCAGGAATACAATGGAAGAGTGTTTGTCCCCATGGTGCCGACATTGAAAAAAATGTTCGATGCGCGTCAACGTGGCATCGTGAATCGCCGATCCTTGAATGACGGTGGCCAGATCCCGCCAACGCAATCGGCCAACATTGTGCTGAACCGTTGTGCAGGCAACGGGGTTCAGATCAACAAACGCCGCTTTTGCAGCCCCCCGGCTAAGGGCCTCCAAACCCAACAAACCGCTACCGGCGAACAGATCCCAAATCCAGGCCCCCGGCAACCGTTCACCCAGGATGCTGAAAACCGCCTCACGCACCCGACCGGTCGTGGGTCGCACATCGTGCCCCACCGGAACCTGGACCACGTGTCCGCGATGCTGTCCCCCGGAAATCCGAACCATGATTGTTGGACCGTCAGGTAGTCATCGCTCAAAACGCCTCAGTGAGCTGCTGGTTGAGACGGTCAATGAATTCGACCAGGTGCTTGATGATCGCATCCCGCGCGGCCTCGATTGCCGCAAGGCTATCGCCACCCTTGAGCATCAACACCTCCCACTCGGCATCCACTTCCATCTCCGGGGACTCCCCCAGCAAAGCCTCCACTTTGGCAACCATGTCTTCCACCCGCAAGCTCAAACGATCAATCACCATTTCCTTGAATCGTATACGCAAGGAGGGGCTGAGAGTCGGCAGGATATCGCTGCTCAGACGCAGGACGACGGTCGTTTTCTTTTGCTTGCTGAAGATGATTTTGAGAAGATCCTTACTCAGACGAAACTGCGACTGACCGGGGGTCGTCGTGGACGGGGGATGGACAATGACGTTCGTAATGCGTTTGCGTCCGGTCAGGAAGGCCACTTCCCCAAAAAAATCCCCCGGCTCCAATTGCATCATGGGCACCCCGGCCCCCTCCTTGACGACACTGGCGAACCCATGGAGCAAAACGAACAGGGCGCGATCCACACCCCCCTCCTGAATCAAGAACTCCCCGGTATCGTAACCAAGAATGGCGAGGTTATCGCCAACGAATCCTTTGACCTCGTCCTCCTCAAGAAAAGAGAAAAGCCCAAGAGTTCTAACAATTTCCTGGATTTGTACCGCAGTCAGATGGTTATACAGGATCACAGGTGGCCTCCTGACGCCCCGGTAATACCCCTAGCCAAGCGAATACCAACAACACGCCGGGAGTATAACACGCCCATCCAAGGAAATCGATGGAAACAGCCCTTTCCCCCCACTCACATCGCCCATCTCGTAACGATGCCCGTTTGTAAACGGTCAACCGGTTTGATATCGTAGACCCAAGGGGTCCGTTCCAGACCTGTCCAGCCGCTCCCAATCGCCCTTTGGAGGTAAACAATGCTGATTGACCTGAGTACCCTGTCCGCCAACCAAGTCTATCACACCGTGACGCAAACCTTGATCCCGCGCCCCATTGCCTGGGTATTGACTGAAAATCAATCGAAATCCTTCAATATCGCCCCGTTTTCCTATTTCAATGCCGTTTCCAGCGAGCCGCCCCTGCTCATGCTCTCCATCGGCCTGAAAAAAGACGGCTCCCCCAAGGATACCCGGCGCAATATTTTGGAACGGAAACATTTTGTCGTACACATCGCCTCCGTTAACTTGGTGGAAGCCCTCAACAATTCATCCGCCGAACTCCCCGAGGACGTTTCCGAGGTTGAGAGGGAAAACCTGACCCTGGCTGAATTCCCCGGTTTCCCCCTGCCCCGCATTTCCGGATGCAAGGTTGCCTTTGCCTGCCGGTTTCATGAGGTGCAGGAGATTGGCAAGATTCGTCAAGCTCTGATATTCGGTGAAATCCAGACCATTTTTGTCGACGATAGCGCCGTGGTCAAGGACAGCAAGGGGCGCATGCGGGTGGACAGCACGGCCATCAGCCCTCTTTCCCGATTGGGACCAGGGGAATATGCGGAATTCGGCAAACTTCTCCGCCTTCCCATCCCCACGGCTTGACACGTTCGACCCGTGAAGAACGGTCATGACGCCTCCGCAGCCGATCAATAGCGGTGGTTGGACGATGAAAAGGAGGATTGGAGAAAAGGAGGCCGACGACCAACCAAGCTTTCCAACAGGATCAATTCCTCATCGGTATGGTCGATCATGGGAGCTTTCTCGCTGCTGGCCCTCCCCGAGGCATCGTCCTGGATGTAACGCGGGCTTTCGTGGTGTTTGGTGGTCACGGTATCCTGGAGCGTGGGATCCTTGACTGAACGTATATCGGCCCGTCCATAGCACGTACACAGATAGGTCCGCTCATGTTGGTAACTCAGATAGGCTGCCGTTCCGCGGATGCCAATGACGGCATTGGGGGTCTTCAAGGTACGCAAGCCGGGGCTGAATACGGCCAACACCCCACCCCCCTTCAAGGTGAACCCCAGGGAGGAATGCACCGCCACCTTGACGCCGGTCCCCCCTGGCGGCTCGGCATCCGAGACGTGTTCGGGTTCACCCATGGCCAACGGGCGGGGCAGCAGCAACAATTCGCTCAATTCGCGGACGAGAAACGCATCCGCCCCCATGACGAAAACCAGTCGCGCCCCTTTTCCGGTGTGGATCACCCCACCTGGAACAAGCGTCATCCCGGTCTTAAGACGCGCCCCATCCAAAAATACATCCCCCTCCAGATCCACGACACCCTGCTCCGAAGCGGACAATCGGGAAGAGGAACACCCCGAAAGCAGGGGGGTCAAACCAAAGCCGTTGATCCCCAAAACACAGGCGATTCCCTTTACCAACGTGCGGCGCTGCACACCATGCGTCACATCCACGGAATACCTCCTGGAGAAGCATCACAACACGGCTTGGCAAGATCTGAATCCGCTCTTGCTGAAGGCCACCAAACCAGACACGATCATAAACACCGACGATTGGACAGGATATCTTCCTCTTGCATCATGAGCGAACCCTTCACTCGGGTCAGTGCGATGGGAACATCTTGAGGATGGCTATTATGAACATCGCTTGGCCGGTGGCCACGCCAAACATCCACTTGATGGTCTCGGCCTTGGACTCGGCGATTGTGGCTTCAAGTTTGAGTTCGAGCTGCCGAAGGTCACCTTTCGTGGCCAACTCCTTAAGCCGGGTTTCTTCCACTTGCTGCACAAAACCTGTTTGAGCATCCGCCAGCGCCTCGGCTTGACGTTCCTCAAACCCGGCAGCTTTGAGGGTCTTGATATATTTGTGGGTATCGAACGTAATGGTTGTCATGTCGGCTCTCCTTAACTCAGGGGGGCTGTCGGACACAGCATAGCACCGTTTTTGTCCCTTGACAAATTCCGTGGACTTCCTGATGACATCCCCCCCATCACTGCGGAACACAGTGACGGTGTTTGGCGATCCGAATGCGCAAAGAGCCATGAAATCTTTGTTTTATTTGGTGCCCGCGACCGGACTTGAACCGGTACGACCTTACGGTCAACGGATTTTAAGTCCGTTGCGTCTGCCTATTCCGCCACGCGGGCCGATACGATTGGATTGCCACATGCATTTCGTGTCTATGTGATGTCTTAATTATTATTCAAGACCACCGCCCCACACTTAAGCGCGAGTATAATCCACATCACCCGGCAATGCCAAAGGAAAGCGATTCTCCAGGCTCGTTCAACCGATACTTATTGCTGGCGAAACTTGCGAAATTCCTCCTTGAACCGCTTCAGCTCGGCCTGGGCGATGTCATGTTCCCGATCCGTTTTCAAAAAACGGTTGATCGATTCGTTGTAGTGGAAGAGCGCCATTTTATCATCCATGAGCAAGGCGAAGTAGCGCGCCATGGCCAAATGGGCATGTCCCAACCGATCACGTTGCCCTTCCACGACCCCGAGTTGATACTGGTACACCGGCACCGTGGGCCGCTCCACGGTCAACCGACGCAATATTTTCCCCGCCTCCTCCAGCTTTCCCCCATCACTCAGACTCAAGGAGAGGCGATAACGCATATCCGGGTCATCCGGTTTGCGGGCCAGGGCCAAAGTGAAGAGTTTCTCCGCCGCGCCAGGTTGTCCCTTTTCAAGGAGCAACAACCCTTTTTCCCGCAGTATGTACGGATCATTGGGATGAAGGGCCAACAACTTCTCCAGGAGGCCGCTGGCCTTTTGCGATTCGCCGGCATAACGGTACACAATGGCCAAACCATACTGCGAGGGCCAATCATTGGGATCTTTTTTCAGTCGGGCATTAAAAATGGATTCGGCTTCTTTGGGATCGGTTTCCGTACTGGCCAACAGTACGGCTTGCACCCTCTTCAAAGCTGAAACATCCACTTTGGGTCGATTGACCTTGGCCACGGTCACCGTCGCAACAGTGCGTTCCGCGTCCAACACCCGTTCCACGCTCAAGGGATGCGTCAAAAGGTAGGGGGCGGGGAGACTGGCCTTGCGTTGTTCCTCCAGGAGATGCCGCAGAAAAGAGCCCATGCTGCCCGGGTCGTAACCCGAGGCCGCCAAATAGCGTATCCCCAACCGATCCGCTTGGCTTTCCTTCCCGCGCATGGAATCGAGCATGACGGATTGTGCCGCGGCGGAACCACCGATGACACCCGCTTCGGCAAGGCTGCTGTTTTTGGCCACCGCGCCAGCGGTAATGCCGACGATGGCGGCCAACAGGGCCTGAATGGAGGCGGAACGCATTTCGCTCTGCATGCGCAGATGGTGTCCGGCAGCCAAATGGGCTGTTTCGTGCGCCATGACGCTGGCCAGCTCTTCAGGGGATGCGCATTCGAGAACCAGACCGCTGTTAAAAACCAAATGGCCATTCGGAAGGGCCATGGCGTTCAACTGGTTATTGAGGATGACGTGAAAATGCACCGAATCCTCTTGAAGACCGGCTGCCCTGACCAGGGGCTTGCCCAAGGTTTCCAGGAGATCTGCGATTTCGGGACTATCCACCACCACCACCGCTGGCTCTTTCTTTTCCCCCGGTTCGGCATGGGCACTACTCGCCGCAATCCCTGCCGCCAACAGGAGCAGCAGGACAACACCCGGTAATCGACAGGGAGGGATCTTCTCAACCAGAGAAGCGAAAAGGAAGCGGACGCCATCCATGTTAAGCACTGGGCAACCTCCCGAAACAAGGCATAATTATTGCTGTCAAACAGCCAATCGACTTCAGGCGCGTTCCTCGTACCTGATCAACACCGGGGAGTCAGCCATGCCGCCGACATCGGGGAAGCATTTTCACCCATGGTGCACATTTTTGCGAGCATTAATTATAAAATGGCGGTATCTTTTCACGGGTATGGGGTGTAATTCCATCGAAGGTTGATGACCATGAACCGCTTCCAACGCTTGGTGGATCTGCGTAAAATTCGCGAAGAATCAGCCGCCGATGCTTTGGCCAGAGCCCAAGGGCGTATTCAAAAAAACCTGGACGACATGGTCACGCTGGACCGGGAAACCGAATCCGAAAAACAGTCGGCCAAGGAAAACCTTGTTTCCGGTTGCACCATTCCGCCGCAGATGTACGAAAATTTTTTTCGCGGCCAGATTTTTCGTAAATTACGCCTGGAAGAACGTCAATCCAGGCTGCAAGCAGAAGCCGAGGTGGCGCGACGGGCCTGGTTCGGTGCCCGAACACTGCTAGAACAAGCCAAAAAGTTGGCAGAAAAAGATGATAAACTGAGGGCTGCGTCAGAGCGGCGGAAGGAGTCCAAAGAGATGGACATGGTTGGCATCCTTGGCTTCCCGCATTCGGGATCTTGAGATAGCGGTCAGGTAACAGGAGGGATCCTTGAACCAAAATGGCAAAAACCAATGGCTCATCATGGGACTGAGCGGATTAGTCGGGCTGTTCGGCCTTCACGTTTCAGGTTGGGCGGGAGACGAGGGAAAGGTGTCGCAAGACCCTCTGCACCTTCTGGAATCCATTGAAAAACGTCGAACACAACTGGACGAACAAGCCAAAAAGCTTGAAATTCGCGAGCAGGATCTCAAGCGCCTTGAAGAGAGACTGGCCAGCCGGATCGAAGCCATGGAAAAATTGCGTGACACCATCCGTGGCGATCTGGAGAAGGAAAAACAATCGGATGACAGCAACATAACCCGTTTGGGTAAAATCTATTCCAGCATGAAACCCAATGCCGCCGCCGAAGGGCTGAAAGCCTTGGACCAGGAAACCGCCGTCAAAGTGCTGAAGGTCATGCCGGAAAAAGTGGTTGCCAAGATTCTCAACAAAATGGATGTATTGTCGGCGGGAAAATTAGCCGATGAATTGGGCATGCCCATCGCCGATAAAAGACGGCGCGTCGAATGAAATGTTTTGCAACAATGGTTTGTAAAAAAAATACCCGGCTTGGAAAAAAATATTCAAGACCGGGACGAAACATCCGATAAGAGTAGTGCGTGCCGGAATGTGTTTCAAAGCAAACAGCATGCGGGTTGAATCGGGCGGTCGGAGTCAAAAAAATGTTTCAGTTTTTCTCCAGGTCGCCGATAAGAGTGTAAAGTACACATGACGTCGCCTTCGAACAGGTCGACTGTCGCGCAGGCAGGATGCCGCGCCTGAAGTTCGGGATCACCACCCGGGCTTCCCAAGATGGAATGACGGGCTAGGGTTGGCCCGAACTTGAATGAACAACCCACCTCCATCCACGGACGGGTAATGAGACGGATTGAATTCCGTATTCAGGAGGTCACTGCAATGTTACTGATTTCTCTCCCCCAAGGTCGGCAGTTTTCCAGACCACCCTGTGCCCCTGCATTGTTCTTGCCTACGGCAAGCGGGCCCGGGACCATGGTATCCCACCACGATTCCAGCTTGAACTTCAGGCGTTAGTCCGGGAATCACATCCTAACTACAGTTGTTTTCTTTAGTGGCTGTTGCACGGGTTCTGAAATATCAAAAATATCGAGAGAGACGGGCTGATCGAATCCATAAAATTATTTAATGTCTAGTTAGCTGTCTTTTGGAACCGAATGGTTTCACCGCACAGGATACGCGAAAAGCGCGAAAAGACAGCCATTAAGCAGGGTTAGGGTCAACCTGAAAAAAATCAAGACCCAATGAGGCCACGGAAGGTCGCGATCATAAGTATATGATTCATCTCAAGGAGGATTCCCATGGCCCTTACCGTCAGTACCAATGATGGGTCATTAGATGCCCGACGCAATTTTCTTAGATCAACCAAGAAGTTAGGGAAGACTTTCGAGCGTTTGCCGTCAGGATTGGGTCTCCAGCGTAGCACTGATGATTCGGTAGGTGTGTCCCTGACGACAGGGTTGGCCGCCAGGGTACGGGATGCAAACGGAGCCATTCGCAGCACCAACGATGCCATTTCGTCGGTCCAGGTCGCTGAAGATGCCTTGGTTGAGACCTTTTGTGCCTTGCATAAAATTCGCGATCTGGCCAATCACGGCGGAAAAAATGCCTTGGTTGTTGAAACACGGGCCGCCATGCAAAAGGAGATTAACAGGATCATCAACGAAATACAGAGGATCTCATTGCAAACCCAGTTCAACGATCAAAAAGTGGTGAATGGATCCTTTACCAGGAAAAAGTTTCAGATTGGTGCGGATGGAAAGCAGTCGCTTGTTGTAACGATTCAAGCCACCAGTGTGGTGGCACTGGGGATCAACTCCGCCAACGTCAAGGTGTACAGCACTGAAGGCACAACGGCACAGATGCAATCAATGGCCAACGGTTTGGTAGCCAGAGTTGATTCCGCGTTGGACTCGATTTCCGATATTCGCGCCAATCTGGGGATTTATCAGAATAGATTTTCAAATATTATCAGCAACCTGAGCAGCATTGAAGCAAACACCAAACTGGCCCAGTCGCATATTCACGATGCCGACATGGCAAACGAGACGGCCAGTCTGACACGCAACACCATTTTGCTTCATGCCGACATGGGAATTTCGGCGCAAGCCAACCAGCAACCGCAAATCGCCATGCAATTGCTTGGTTAAGTCGCACTGATACAAGGGTTGGACCGCCCCTGAAAAAATGAACGGTCTACGCCTATCCACGGATGGAAATGACAGAATACGGATAAAATCCGAACTCATGGAGAATGACAATGGCACTCATGATCAACACCAACGTATCCTCCCTCAACGCCCAACGCCGGCTGACGTCCTCCACCAACACCCTTGGGAAAACGTTTGAAAGACTGTCGTCGGGATTGCGCATCAACCGGGCCGGGGATGACGCTGCCGGGTTGTCGATCTCCACGCGAATGTCCGCGCAGGTTCGGGGTACCACCCAAGCCATTCGCAACGCCAACGATGCCATTTCATTGACACAGGTTGCCGAGGGTGCGCTCAACGAAACCACAAGCGCCTTGCAAAGGATTCGGGAACTGACCGTGCAAGCCGCCAATGACACGAACAGGACATCGGATCGGACCGACATACAGCGGGAAATCAGACAATTACTCTCGGAAATTGATCGGATCTCGACCACGACCACGTTCAACAAAATCGTGCTGCTCAGCGGCGGTATCGCCACCGGGAAAAAATTTCAAGTTGGCCCGGATGGTGGGCAAACCATTCAAATGTCCATCAAGAATGCCACCACAGCAAGTTTGTTCAGTGTGGGCACCAACTCGATCAACGTCAGTACGCAAGGCTCCTACAACCGGCTTATCAGTCGTATTGACAGCGCCTTGGATTCGGTTTCTGACATTCGTGCCCGCTTGGGTGCCTACCAGAACCGCTTTGAGGCGGTCATCGCCAACCTGAGCAACATGGTGGAAAACACCTCTGCGGCCCGGTCGCGCATTCTGGATGCCGACATCGCTGCGGAAACCGCCAACCTGACCAAGCATTCCATCCTGCAACAAGCGGGAACCGCCATCTTGGCCCAAGCCAACCAACAACCGCAGATCGCCTTGAAGTTGCTGCAATAGCGTACTTGAGGTTTGAGGGTCAGGACCAGCCCTTATTGAAATGATTGGTCTGGAAATCCATGGAAGGCTTAAATAATTGGAATCATAAGGTTCCATAAACAAGGAGTACGCTCAATGGCACTCATGATCAACACCAATGTATCCTCCCTTAACGCCCAACGCCGGCTGACATCCTCCACCAACGCCCTGGGGAAAACGTTTGAAAGACTTTCTTCGGGAATGCGCATCAACCGGGCCGGGGATGACGCTGCCGGGTTGTCGATCTCCACGCGGATGACCGCGCAGGTTCGGGGCACCACCCAAGCCATTCGCAACGCCAACGATGCCATTTCATTGACTCAGGTTGCCG
>JADGCN010000019.1 GCA_015228975.1 Magnetococcales bacterium | reverse complement strand
TGGAACTTCCCGGTTTTTTGCACCGCAATGGACATCTCGTCGCCCGCCCCCCCGGGATTGTCCTGGCGGGCTTCGACACCTGGTCCCCCGCCTTGGCGCACCTTTTCGCCAGTATGGAAAAACAAGGGACGGAAATCATGCTGTATGTCCCGGAATCCTTCCAGGCATCCCCCTCTCTACGGAAGTTGCCCGATCATGAGGAGGAGATGCGGAGTGCCGCCCATTGGGCCAAGGATTGCCTGGATTCGCGTCTGGCTCAGGATCGAAATCCCATCATTCACGATCCCGGCAGCATAGCCATCATTCATCCCGCTCTGGGGCAATGGCGCAATGCCATCATCCGTATTTTTACCCAGGTGTTTTATCCAGGGGCCCGGGAATGGCACGCCTTGCCGGAATCCCCCCTGTTCAACCTGTCCATGGGTTTTCCGTTACGGGAGATGCCGGTGATCGCGGATGCCCTGTTTTTCCTGCACGTGTACCGGGATGGGTTTTGTACGCCAACCACACTCAGCCGCTTGTTACTCAGCCCCTATTGCCTGGGGGGCGTTGCCGAACATCACTTGCGCGCCGGATGGGATATCCTGTGGCGGGCACAAGGTTGGCAAAAAATGACCCTGCGGGAATTGCATGCGCTCTGTGAATCAAAGGATTCCCCCCCCCGCCTGGCAACACTGTTATCCGTTTTGCAAGAAGGGGAACTGGTAACAAAAGAAATGGTTTCCCCAGCGGCATGGGCCAAACGATTCGCGGCTATTTTGACAAAGATCGGCTGGCCGGGGGCCGCGAAAGAATCGTCAACGGGCGAGTATCCCCTGGTGCAAGCCTGGAATGGCCTGCTCTTTGACTTATCGTCCCTGGAAGCGATGGAACCCGCTCTGGATTACGATCAGGCATTGGCCATCCTGGAACATGGCGCCGGTGAAACCCTCTACCAACCGGAGGGTGGACGGGAAGCACCGGTGCAACTGTTGGGTTCCCTGGAGGCGGGGGGGGAAACCTTCGCCGCATTGTGGATCATGGGGTTGTCGGACGAAGAGTGGCCGCCACAGCCCAAGGCCAATCCGTTTTTGCCCCGGGGGCTGCAAAAACGCCTGGGAATGCCCCGCTCCTCCAGCGAACGCGAGTACGAATTCGCCACACGCATCACCGCAAGTTTGTTGACAGCCGCCCCCGAGGTTGTGGTGAGCTATCCCGGGCGGGATGGCGACCGGGCGCTGCGTGTCAGTCCCCTCGTGGGACAACTGCCGGAAATGGTGCCGCCTCCTTTGAAAAACAGCGATTTCTCCTATGAGGTTTGGCGCCATCGCCAGCTTGAAACCATCAGCGATGACACCCCGCCGCCGCTCTCCCCGAGCCCGGGGAAAACGTATCCCACCGGGGTCATCAAAGCGCAATCGTTATGTCCGTTTCAGGCCTTTGCCCGCTTCCGATTGCACGCCAACTCCATGCCCGTCAACCAGAGCGGCTTGTCACCAAGCGAGCGCGGACAACTCACCCATCGTGTGTTGGCAGAACTCCTGGCCCCGGGATTTTCCTTGGCGGATTGGCAACAACAGTTGACCGATGAAAAGCGCGAGGCCGCGGTAACCAAGGCGTGTGACCTCATCCTGGATCCCGCCTCAGTCGGATTCTTGAAAAAATTTCCAGAAGAATTTGTGGTTTGGGAAAAAAAGCGGCAGATACATCTTGTGACCCAATGGATGCGGATTGAAGAGCGTCGGGAAAGAAATTTCACCGTGAAGGAGGTGGAGAAGGAGGGATTTTGGAAGTGTGAAAATTTGGAACTGAGTTACCGCATGGATCGCATCGATGGACTGGAGGATGACGCGCTGGTGATCATTGACTATAAAACAGGGGCCGTTCGCGTCGGGGATTGGTTCGGTATTCGCCCCAGGGATCCGCAAATGCCGATCTATGCCCTGGCTGTCCAACAAAAAACCGCCGCCTTGGTCTATGGGCAATTGTCTGCCACCATCAAACAGTTTGCCGGCCTCGCGGAAACCCCGGGCCTGTTGCCAGGGGTCTCCTGGAAGCCCAAAGATCTGGACGATTTGCAACCACCGGCATTTTCCGAGTTGACCAAACATTGGCATGCGGTGGTCGCAACCCTGGCCCGGGAATTCGTTCAGGGGAAGGCATCGGTTTCCCCCCTTCCCGGTGCGTGCAAACGCTGTGATTTACACCCGTTGTGTCGCATCGATACCAAACTTGAGGATGCCCGCGATGACCTTGAGTGATGCCGCGGCACGCGCCACCGCTTTGGATGTGTTCCGTTCCTTTATCGTGCAAGCCCCGGCGGGTTCCGGCAAGACGGGGTTGTTGACGCAAAGGATTTTGGCGCTTCTGAGCTTGGTGGATGATCCCGAAGAGGTCGTAGCCATCACCTTCACCAAAAAAGCGGCGGCGGAGATGAAGGATCGGGTGTTGCAAGCCCTGGCCCATGCCGAGGATCCACACCCCAAGGATGCGTTTGCCGAGAACAATGCACAATTGGCTCGGAAGGTGTTGCAACGGGATCGGCAGCGCAACTGGCGCTTGCGTGACAATCCCAATCGATTACGCATCCTGACGATCGATGCCTTGTGTCACGCTATCGTCCGGCAATTACCCCTGTTGACCGAACTGGGGGGCCGGGCGGACATCTCGGAAAATCCCAAAGAATGGTATCGCCAAGCAGCCCGGGCGACCCTGGATGTTTTTGCCCGGGAGCCGCCGCCGTGGAAAAAGGCTGTGGAACGTCTTTTCGCCCATTTGGACAACGATTGGGCGCGGATTGAATCCATGCTGGTGGATCTGTTGGAACGCCGGGATCAATGGTTGCGCCACGTCATACCGGGAGACGATGCCGGGTTACGCGAAGGGTTGAACCAGACTCTGCAAATCGTGATCGAGAAGGAACTGCGGCTGGTTCAAGAGAGGATCCCCCCCTCCTGGTGGCCGGAATTGCTCGCCATCATGGACTTTTCCCAGTCCATTGTCTCCACGAATCAGAAAACGCGCTCACCGTGGGTGGGGCGCAGCGCCCCCCCGGGGAGTGCCGTTGCCGACATTCTCATGTGGCGGGAATTGGCCACCACCCTCCTGACCCAAGAGGGCACCTGGCGCAAAAAATGGGATGTGCGCCTCGGTTTCCCAGCCAAAACCCATGCGAAAACACCCGGGGAAAAAGAACTTTTCAACGCGATGAAGGAAAGGGTGGCCGCACTGGTGGAGGAGTTGGATGCAATACCCAACCTGCAACAAGGCATCCATAAGCTCAGGTTGTTACCCTCCTCTCTTTATTCAGGGGAACAGTGGGACGTTTTGCAAGCCTTGCTGACCCTCCTCAAAAATGCCGTTGGCTTGTTGATGGTGGAGTTCGCCTCCCGGGAGAGCGTCGATCACGGGGAGGTGGCACGCCGGGCGATACAAGCCCTGGGCTCCAGCGACAATCCCACGGATCTGGCACTGCGCCTGGATCATCGTATCCGCCATATCCTGGTTGATGAATTTCAAGATACGTCGCGTGCGCAGTACGAACTGTTGCAACGATTGGTCGCCGGCTGGACCCCCCAGGAGGGACAAACCTTATTCCTGGTTGGTGATCCCATGCAGTCGATCTACCGGTTTCGCGAGGCCGATGTGGGACTTTTCCTGATGGTCCAGCAACAAGGAATTGCCCCGGTGATGACGCATCCCCTGTTTTTGGATGTGAATTTTCGCTCCCTTCCCGGTTTGGTGACCTGGGTCAACGAAACCATGCAAGCCGCTTTTCCCCAGGTGGCATGCCCGGAAAAGGGTGCGGTCCCTTTCAAAACATCGCAATCCGCTTTGACGGGGGGAGGTGTTGCGTTGGTGCATCCCCAGGCGTGTACCACCCGCGATGAGGAGGCGCAAATGACAGTCGCCATCGCCGCAGAGGCCCGGCAACGGGGTCAGAGTGTCTGCATCCTGGTCCGAACCCGCAATCACTTGGAATTCATCTTACCCCATCTGCAAAAAAAAGGATTGCGCTACCAGGCGGTGGAATTGCATCCCCTGGGACGGCTGTCGGCCATTCAGGATTTGTTGGCATTGACACGCGCCTTGATCCATCCCGGTGATGGCATCGCCTGGCTCGCGGTGCTGCGTGCCCCCTGGTGCGGTTTGTCTCTTGCTGATTTAAACACCGTGGCCAATTTCAATCCCAGGGCAACCGTGATCGCGTGCCTGAACCATCCCGATCTGCTCGGATCGTTGTCACGCGATGGGCAGACCATTCTGGAACGGGTACTGCCCATCTTTAATGATGCGGCAAACGAACGTGGACGCTGGTCGGCATTTCCCGGTCCCGGGACCCTGCGCAACTGGATTGAAGGGACGTGGCGGCGCCTGGGGGGGGCCGCCACATTGACGGATATGGGATCTTTCACGGATGTGGAAAGTTTTCTTTCGCTGCTGGAATCCCTGGAAAACAACGGTGCCCCGTTGGATACGCAAACATTGGCCGAACACGTTGCGCGTCTTTATGCCAGTGTCGATGCCGAAGCCGATCCCAACCTGGTGGTGATGACCATCCATAAGGCGAAAGGGCTGGAATTTGATTGCGTTATCATGCCCGGATTGGACAGGCGACCCAAAACAGATGACAAACGGCTGTTGTTGTGGATGGAACCACCCGCGCTTGAGGGGGCCCTGGCACCACTCCTGGCCCCGATCGGGCGTTGGGACGGCGATGCGGAAGACGAAATCTATCGCTTTGTCTGGGATATGGAGCAGGAAAAATCACGCAATGAAGTGTGCCGATTGTTGTATGTCGCCGTGACCCGCGCCAAACAGCACCTGCACCTGTTGGGTCTGGTTCAGGAAAAAATGAAAATGCCGGCTTCGGGATCGTTTTTGTCCGTTTTGTGGCAATCGTTGGCCGATACGTTCGCGGTCAATGACGCCAAGACCGGGGAAGAAGAAACGATGGCAAGTCCCATCCCCCCCCCCGTGCGTCTCGTGCCGCAATGGCAACTGCCACCGCCTCCCACCTGGACACGGGTAGCATTCCCGGACGATTTGCCGCCGCAGGAATCCATCCTGTTTGACTGGGTGGGCAACCAAGCGCGTTTGGTGGGTACGGTGATCCATCGTTTCTTGGCGGTCATGGCACTCCAAGGAATTGAATCCTGGTCGGTGCAACGCATACTTGAGGAGCGGCTACGCTTTCGGCGTCACCTGGAAGAGTTGGGATTGCCGCAGAGCGCCCTTGACGATGCCGTCAACCAAGTGATCCGGGGGTTGACCCATGTTTTGGATTCCCCCAGGGGGCGCTGGCTGCTGGATGGGCGGCACCAGGAAGCCCATGCCGAATGGCGGCTCTCCGGCATGGTCAACCACAGGGTGGTGACTGTCATCATCGATCGCTCCTTTGTCGATGACAACAACATTCGCTGGATTTGCGACTACAAGACCAGCCAGCACGAAGGGGGCGACAGAGACGGCTTTTTGGCCAACGAAAAAGCACGCTATCAGCAGCAATTACACCTGTACGCCCAATTGGTCCAGGCCCTGGAACAGCGACCGATCCATCTGGGACTCTATTTCCCCTTGATGGATGCCTGGCTCGATTGGCCCTGGGAGGGGTGACCGGTGGCCCTCATTCCGAGGCCTTGGCAAACCATTTCAGGACCAAATTGGCAATGGAATTGGCCTGGTATTTGGGAATGAAATCGTCGGCACCCATTTCCATGGCCTTCAGGCGGTTGGATTCGTTGCTCATGGAACTGTGCAAGGCGATGGGTATCTTGGTCAAACGTGGATCGGTCTGTTTTTTCAGCGTCCTGGTAAAGGTGAATCCATCCATTCCCGGCATTTCAATGTCCGATATGATGAGACCATACGGGGGCGACTCCTGGGCCTCGTAGATTTTCATGATGTGTTCAAACGCTTTGGTGGCGGACTCGAAGGCATCAAAGGGGGCACCCAATTGGCTCAGAGTTTTTTCGATCTGATCGCGTGCCGCCCGGGAATCATCGGCCAGCAAAATCTTGAAGCTGGAGATGTCCACCTGCCGACCCTTTTCCAGCAATTCGTCGGCGATGACATCGTCGGCACCGATGATCTCACCCAATATTTTCTCGATATCCAATATTTGAATGGAATCGCCATTTTTTTCATAGGTTAGGGCGGTCAGATAGGCCGATTCCTGAAAGGTGCTGCCCGGGCTTTTGATCTCCTGCCAACTCCGGGTGATCAATTTGTTGGGCTGGGCGACAAGCAGGCCTTGGATCATGCCGCTGTATTCGCATACGATGATGTAGCTGAGTTCGTGGGCGAAATTGACGGGGGGCATGCCCAGTGCGATGCCCAGGTCAATGACCGTGACCACCTTGCCGCGAAAATCAATGGCACCGATGATGGCCCCATTGGTTTGCGGAATTTGCGTCACTTCCTTGGGCGTTTCTAGAACCTCAATGATTTTAAATACGTTAATGCCATACTGTTGCTTGTCCGTCAAAAAGAACGTCAACATCTCCATTTGATTGGTGTAGGCGAGATTGGCCCTTTGGGAAATTTCATCCATTACGTTTTCCATAAACATTCCTTTCAAATGTTATTGTGCCTTATCAAAGGTAATACGTGGGTCAACCAATACGTAGGTGGTATCGGTCAATAGCTTGGTCAAAAGTCCCAACAGGGTAAAAAAATACAGGGTGGCCATGACCACGGGATAATCGCGGTTGATCACCGATTCATAACCAAGAAGTCCCAAGCCGTCCAAGGTGAAAATAGTTTCCAGCAGTAAACTGCCACTGAAGAAAGCCGCTACAAAAGAGCCGGGAAAGCCGGTGACCAGGGGGATCATGGCATTGCGGAAAACATGCCGGTAGAGTACGGCATTTTCCGTCAACCCCTTGGCACGGGCCGTCTGTACATAATTTTTGGAAATTTCCTCCAAAAAACTGTTTTTGGTCAACATGGTCATGACGGCAAACGAACCAATCACCGATGCGGTAACCGGCAATACCATGTGCCACAGATAATCGAGGGCTTTGCCCATCATGGAAAGTTCCTGCCAATGATCGGAGTGCAGTCCGCGCAGGGGGAAAAGGCTCCAAAAGCTGCCGCCGCCAAACAAGACGATCAACAGGATGCCCAAAACGAATCCGGGAATGGAATAACCCGCCAAAATGACCGTGGAGGTCCACGAATCAAACCGGCTCTGGTGGCGAATCGCCTTTTTGATCCCCAGGGGGATGCTGATCAAATAGGTCAAAAAAAAGTTCCACAGCCCCAGGGAGATGGAAACGGGCAGTTTTTCCACGACCAGATCCACCACGGAACGATGGTAATAGTAAGAATCGCCAAAATCAAAACGTAAATAATTCCACATCATGATCAGGAAACGTTCCACGGGGGGCTTGTCAAATCCGTAAAGGCGGCGCAATTGCTCCACCTGCTCTGGATCCAAACCTTGCGCCCCGCGATAGCTGCCGGTGACCGAGGTGCGCCCCGAAGCCACTTCACCCCCCCCACCCGGGCCATGCCCCTTTTCCAGCAGGGTGACCATGCGCTCGACCGGTCCCCCGGGGACGAACTGGATCACCAGAAACGTCACCGCCATGACACCGAACAAGGTGGGGATCATCAAGAGCAAACGCCGGAAAATATAGGAGACCATGGGTTACCCTATTGCTTTTCCTTTTTCAGCCACCACGCCAACAACCATCCTTCCGGATTGTTGAAATACAGGGGCACGGTTTTGGGGCGTGCAAAGCGATTCCAGTAGGCGATGCGATGGTAATTGATATACCAGTTGGGTACCACATAATATCCCGCCAAGAGAACACGATCCAGGGCGCGGCAGGCGGTGACCAGGGCGGCGCGATCGGTGGCATAGATGAGATGTTCCACCAGGGCGTCGATAGCCGGATCCTGCAAACCGATCAGATTGTCACTCCCCTGGATGTTGGCACTTTGGGAATGCCAACGGTCGCGCTGTTCATTGCCGGGGGATTGCGATTGGCCGAACGCCCCGACCACCATATCAAAATCAAACGCTTCCACGCGACGTTTGTACAGGGCGGGATCCACCGTGCGATAGTTTAAGTGAATGCCCAGCTTTTCCAGGTTGGCGGCGAACGGGGCCATGATGCGTTCAAACGCCGTATCGTGCAACAACATCTCGATATCAAAACTTTTGCCGGCTTCATTGACCAGGATGCGATCCTTGCCCAGCTTCCACCCCGCCTTGAGCAACAATTCCGAGGCTTTGCGCAAATTTCCGCGCAACCCATCCGGCCCGGTCGTTGTCGGTGGTTGGACGACTTCGCCAAAGACGACAGGGTTCAGTTTATCCCGTAAAGGTTCCAGAAGGGCCAGTTCCTCTGCGGTGGGTTTGCCGGTCGCCGCCATTTCCGAGTTGGAAAAATAGCTGTTGGAACGGACATATTGACCATGGAAGAGGTTCTGGTTGCTCCATTCAAAATCGAGGGCCAGGGTGATGGCTTGACGTACCTTGATATCCTGGAAAATGGGGCGGCGCAGATTGAAGACGAACCCCTGCATACCGGCACCGTTTTTGTGGGTCAGGGTCTCTTTGACGATATCCCCCCGGGTGAACTTCTCCCCCTGGTAATCCCTGGCCCATTGCTTGGAATTGTTTTCAAAGATGAAGTCAAATTCCCCGGCCTTGAACCCCTCCAACGCTACGACCGGATCCTTGAAATATTTGACCGTAACCCGCTCAAAATTATACAGACCGCGATTGGCCGGTACCTTCCAGCCCCAATAATCGGGATTCCTTTTGTAGGTGATGGTTTTGCCGCGATCCACACTTTCGACCAGATAGGGGCCGGATCCCGTAGGAATCTCCATGTCCCCGCCGTCAAAGGGGTGGGATTGAAAATAGTCCCGGCTCAGGATGGGCAATTCACCCAGGATTAAAGGCAACTCCCGGTTTTGTCGTGCGAAATGAAACCGCGCCCCCCGCTCCGACTCCACGTCCACCTTGGTGATGTCGCGAAAATAGCTGGCGAAAAGGGGGTGGGATTTGTCTGATTTGAGTATCTCCAGGGAAAACGCCACATCCCGCGCCGTCACGGGTTTGCCATCGGAAAACCGGGCTTCAGGACGCAACGTCACCAATACCGACATGCGATCTTCGGCAACCTGAATATCCTCCGCCAACAAACCATATTGGGAAAAAGGTTCGTCCATGGATTGAACCATGAGGGATTCAAACAGGAATGAGCGCAGATGGTCCGGGGCGATCCCCTTGAGGGTAAAGGGATTCATCTTGTCAAAACTGCCGATGCTGTGCAGCGTCAGCGTTCCCCCGACCACGGCGTCGGGTGCGGTATAGTCAAATCCGGCGAAATGGTTCGGATATTTCAGGGGACCATCCAGGCTGATACCGTGAGCCGCCCACGCGCCCGGCATCCACACGAACCATAGCAACACAATACCCAGCAAACGCTTGCTGATCATGGACCCCCACCCTCCCCTGAGATTCAAGAACGCCACACCCGTCATTCCAAGCCGACGGATTCTGCAAAACCTTAAAGATTCAAGAACGCCACACCCGCAAATCCTGACCGACGGATTCTTCAAAGGCAATCTGCCGCCGTTCCAATTGGATGACGATGGTGGGATGACGTTGTTGCATGACGATTGTGGCTCCGGGCAACAAACCCAAGGCCAATAATCGACTGACCCGTTGTGGATCCTGGCTGTCGATGGAGGCGATGCGAACCTCCTCGCCCGTTTCCACCTGGGTCAGGGGTACCACAGCCGTTGACACCACTTTTTGTCTCTTTTGACAACACTCCCCTTCGGGAATGACCTGTCCATGAGGACAGGTCATGGGGTGTCCGAGCAGCGTGCAAATGGCACCGACAAGCTCCGGGGCCAAAATATGTTCAAATTCACAGGCGGCATCTTCGGTTTCCTTGGGGGTTTTGCCCATGACATCCACCAACAACCGTTCCGCCAGGCGATGACGGCGAACGATCTTTCGGGCCATCTCCGTCCCTTTCGGGGTCAGGACGATCCGTTCCCCATCAAGACGAATGACGCCGTTGGTGCTGAATTCGCGCAGATACTCCTCGTAGCGATGTTCCGGGTCGTAGCGACGCAAGTTGGGGACGGTCGCCTCATGCCGTTCGCCAAGACGCCATAACATTTCCAATAATTCATCCCGTCGGTGTTCGGTATCCAGACCCATGTGTCTTCCTTTTCACCAGGTTTGTCTAAAGGAGCGCCAGGGAGAGACTGAGCAGTTTTCCCACCAGAATGGCGATACAGATAATGGCCAGATTGGTCGCCACCGCCCAGCGGGCGCCAAACTCCTTGATCATCACCATGGTATTGGAAGCGCAAGGGATGAAGAGCGTGATGACGACAAGTCCCGTGACGATTTGTTGATAATCCAGCTCACCGTTTTCGACCATTTGCTTGAAATAGATGGCCCCGACTTCGCGACGTGCCAAAACCAAGATGAATACTTCGGTTATTTTATCCGGCAACAGCAAAAATCCGGTCACCATGGGGTGTAACAAGGATTTAATGACTGTCAGGGCGCCAGTTTTTTCCAGGGTGAACATGGCTATGGCCGCTGCGATGAACAGCGGTACCGCCTCGATCAGGAACCATTTGATGCGAAACCAGGTCTTGCGCAGGATGTTGCGCCAGTGCGGCAAGCAAAAGGTGGGGAGTTCCAGGATGAATTCCTGGCCGTGAATGTTCCCGGGGAGGAGGCGGTTCATCGCCAGTCCGCACAGGATGGTCGTACCGATCACAGTTCCCATAACAGTCAACAAGGCGGTGAAAGGCATGGTACTCAAAATGGCGAACAGCACCCCCATCTGCACCGAACACGGCACCCCCAAGGCGACCAGGAAGGAGACCAACAAGCGCTCCTTGCGCGTGGCGAGGATGCGACTGGACATGGTCGCGGTCGTGTTGCAGCCACTGCCCAAAACCAGTGGCAACACCGCCTTGCCCGACAATCCCAACGGCAGCAAGGCGCGATTGGTCAAGACGCTCAAGGAGGGGAGATAGCCGACATCTTCCAAAAAATGGACGATCAAGAAAAAAATCAACAAGATCGGCACCACGGTCACCATGGCGTTGGCCACCCCCATGGTGAGCAAACCGAATTGGCCAACCAGGAATTCATTGATCCAGGGGTGGGTGATCAGTACACCAATCGCCTGGGCCGCCGGGGTGAAGATCAGACCATCCAACCAAGTGCCCAATTGCACGGCACCGAAACCAACGCCCTTGAACGTCAGCCAGAGTATCAGGATGAAAATGGGCCAACCCAGAATGGGATGACGGGTGGCCTGTCCCACTTTTTGCAGCAGGGTCGGGAGGACGTGCGCCGCCTGGTGGACGGTTTTCTCCGCCAAACGATTGGCCCAGGCCTCCCGGGCCTGGAACAGGGCCAGACGAAACCGAATCGAGGTGATTCTCTTTTGGAAATTTTGCACGATATGATCGGCTTCAATCAGGACTTCCGATGCCAGACGCTCGTGGAACCACTCCTTGGCGATGTCCTCGCCCTGCATGAACAACAGGGCCACGCCTTTGCTCGGACGTTGTTCCAGGGGGAATAGTTTGCGCAGTTTTTCGACCGTTTCTTCCACAAATGCGGGATAACGAATGGTGACTTCCGGCAGGGCCCAAACGCCATGATTGCCGCGAAACGTCTCCAGGGATTCCCGGACCTGATTGGTTCCCAGGTCGTGTTCCGCCGATATTTCCAGCACCGGCAGGCCCAGGAGGTTGGCCAAATGGTGAACATCGGTCACCATGCCACTGCTCGCCGCCTGGTCAGACTTGTTGAAGCAGGCGATAACGGGGAGTTCCAGTTCCAGGAGTTGCGCCAACAGCACCAGGGAGCGCTTGACGTTGAGGGCATGCCCGCAAAACAACACCCCATGCAAGCCATCTTGCAACAATACCTTGAGGGTTGCGTATTCGTCACGCGATTGGGCTGTCAAAGAGTCAATACCCGGGGTATCCACCAGTTCGATCGGGCCTTGAGCGGTTTGGATGATGCGCCGGGCCGGTTCTACAGTGGTTTGCGGATAATTGGCGACAATGGTATATTCACCCGTAAGGCTATTGAATAACACGCTTTTTCCTGCATTGGAGGGGCCGATGACCGCGATCGGCCACGTCTCCGCCTTTTCTGCCAGGGATACCTTCTCGTGTGTCGTTGCATGACAGTGTTGCATGATCATCACTCGCTTGAATCACCAAAGGTGTTGCACCTGTTGCGGCAGAACGCAGCCATCATGCCAATGCCAAGCTTGTTTCACGCATTGCGTTGGATTGCCCGGGGCGGTGTCCCGTTTACCAGGGGGAGCCCAGGGATTTTAAAAGGTTTCGGCACTCCTGATAATCAGGGATCATGGATTGTACCGCTTGCCAAAAGGCAGGGGAATGGTTCATGTGCCGGCGATGGGTCAGCTCGTGGACCAGGACGTAATCGACAACGCGGGGCGTGGCCCACATCAGACGCCAGTTTAAATTGATGTTGCCACGGCTGGAACAACTTCCCCAACGGGTTCGTTGATTGCGCACGTTCAAATTGTTGAACGAGACGCCCATGATGCGCGCCCAGAAGGTGAGACGCGAGGGGAAATAAGCCTGTGCATGCCGGAGGTACCAGCGTTCCAGCGGGCGGCGAATGTCCAGGTTGGTATCCACATCGTCGGGATCCACCCGGGTGACCCACAGGTCATCGCCGCAACGAAACACCGACCCCTTGCCCCAGGGGGCCAGTCGCAAGGTGAGACAATCCCCCAAAAAGGGCAGGGCCGCCCCTTCCTGGAATGCCAAGCGTTTGTTTTTGATGCGCTGATTGAGATGACCATCCAGCCAATCGGTCTCGCGGGTCAAAAGGGCATCGACCTGGCGCATGGGGGTACCGAGTGGGCACCGCACCTGAATTTCCCCCCGGTCGGTGACGACTATGGAGATGCGCTTGCGATTTTTGACGAAGGCGACCTGAAACTTTTTGGCTTCACCACCGATGATGATGTGTCGATTGTTGGTCACCTTCAAGTCCATGGGCACGAAAGGATTGTTCGCGTCCTTCCATTCCCGTGCCCAAATGTGAAGAGGGAGGGCGCAAGGAACGTCTGAGTGATACGGTTTGGTCGGGTTTCGGGCAACTTACAGTACGGCTCGCACAAATGAGTTTTGCACGAAGCGATGAAAATTGCCAGGGGTGAAGATGGCCCCGTAACTCTCTTTGAGGTCGTAGAAAAATTTGCACTGTTGGCAGCGCTCGGTCTTGTCCGTGGTGGAACAGGGTCCGTCACCGCCGCACAAGGTGCCGGGGATGAACGTGCAGGCGCGGCCACCGTTTTTGCCGCCCAAAAAACCGTCCGCGGCATCGAAGGCTACAGCCGGGCAGGTTTTTTCCCCGGGCGTCACCTTTTCAAACCCGCATTTCTTGACTTCCCAGCAGTTGATCGCGCTCATTCGTTATCTTCCTTTGCAGCAGAGGCTTTTTGCCCAATTCTCCCCCTGAGGGGAATAAGGTGATGCGCGGGCAGGGCCATCCCCATCTTTGAAAACCTTATCCGCAAAAATCACGGAAGTAAATAAGAGATTGCTTCATGGAAATTTCAATTGATAAATAAATTGAATTTATCAACAGGCCAGCCGGCGTCCATGGAGGAATGACACCAAATGGAGGAATGACACCAAATGGAACGTGTCGCAAGAAACGCATTTTACAACTATTAGCGAATGTGAGATAATCCCCAGCGATTGGAGAGATCGGGTCGATGGAACTGGCGCTGTGGTCGTCATCAGGGGGTGGACAAGGGGACTATGACAGCATGAATACCGGTTTTTCGTGACGGATCAGGGGGTAGACTTTAATCACAATCAGGCCGATGAGCCATCATGTTTTACCAACAAAGCAAGGAGTTTATGATGAAAATATTTCGGTTAGCGACCTTGGCCGCAGTTGGCCTCCTTTCGCTTACCCTCGCCTCTTGCGCACCGCCAACAACACCCGAAGGTTGGGTCTACGGTGGTTACAAGCAATGGCATCCCCAGGACGGGAAAGCGAACGTTGGCAGGGCGGGAACCCAGTGTTACTTCTGTGAGCGCACGGCTGAGAAAGCCCCACCCCCACCCGCTTGTCCCAACACCCCGAAAGGTGTCCCGGTCGATGCCAAAGGCTGTCCACTGGACTCTGACGGCGACGGCGTGCCCGACTACCTGGACAAATGCCCCGATACCCCCAGAGGGGTGACCGTCGATAAAGATGGCTGTCCCATCGACTCCGACGGCGACGGCGTGCCCGACAACCGCGACAAATGTCCCGGTACCCCCAAAGGGGCGCACGTGAATGAAGTCGGTTGCTGGGTCGTGGAAAACCTCCACTTCGACAGCGATAAAGCCACGATCAAATCCGTTGATTTCGCCAATCTTGACAGTGTCATCATGGTTTTGAACCAAAATCCCTCGATGAATGTGGAGATTCAAGGACATACGGACAGTACGAGCAATCGTAAACACAATCAGGCATTGTCCGAATTCCGGGCCGAGGCGGTGCGCCAATATTTCATCGCCAAGGGTGTGAGCCCCAAACGCCTGACAACCGTCGGTTACGGTATGGACAGGCCCATTGCGGACAATTCCACACCACAAGGGCGTTCCATGAACCGCCGCGTGCAGTTGGATCCCTTGAAGTAGTATGCGTTACTTCGTAGACTGAAATAAGAGCGGGCTGGTGGTTTCGGCCCGCTCTTTGTTTCTTGAATCACCTCGTGAAGCTTTCTCGCTCTGGCTTGAATGGTCCGCCTTGGAGAGTCGTTGTATGAAGTGGGAAACTCTTTTGCTCTGCGATGAACACCTGGAGCGGGGTATGGCTGAGGCTGCCGAGCGGTTTGCACACGTTTTTTCCGGCACGACCCCCGATTTGGCAATCGTTTTCTTTTGTGGTTACAATCGTGACGAGGTCAGACAGTTGGCGCAAATGATCCCCAGCCTGCTGAAGCCCCGGCACTGGATTGGCTGTTTGAGCGGCGGCGTCATCGGTCAAGGACGGGAATTGGAACAACAAAAGGCCATCTCCATCTCCATGGCCTCGCTGCCAGAAGTTACGCTCCAACCCTTTCACATCACCTCCCAACACTTCTCCGAGCCCGCCACCGCCCTGGATGCCCTGCGCCTCCATCTGTCCACCACGACCCCGGCCCCGCATTTCATCCTGCTGGCGGATCCGTATACCTTTGACATCGAAACCTTTCTCCAAGCATTGGATCTGGGATTCCCCGAGAGTGTCAAAATGGGTGGCCTTGTCAGCGGTGGCAATAAACCGGGGGACCATATCATGATGGTCGATGATGGCATTTATCAAACAGGGCTTTCGGGAGTGGCCCTGTCCGGCAGCCTGCACATCGATTCGATCGTCAGCCAGGGATGCCGCCCCATCGGGCCGCCCATGTTCATTACATCATGCAAAAACAACCTGATCTATGAACTGGATAATCGCTCGCCGGTGGATGTGTTGCGTGAAATTTACGACACGTTACCCGAATCGGATCAGGAACTCTTCCAAAATGCCCTGACATTGGGTATTGCCGTGACCGCCAAACAGCAACCCCTCGAACAAGGCGACTTTTTAATCCGACAGATCATCGGCGGGGAACCTTCCACCGGTCATTTGGCGATTGCCGCCCCGGTGCGCTCCTATCAGGCCGTCCAGTTTCATTTGCGCGACCCCCTGGCCGCCAGAAAGGATTTGCTGCGAGTATTGAAAAATCATGGCCAAGCGCGGCTGGGACATCAATCCGTGGGGGGCTTGATGTTTTCCTGTCTCGGGCGTGGCAAGGGGTTGTTCGGTTTATCCAACCACGACATACACCTTTTTCAAACAACGTTGGGCACGCTTCCCATCGGCGGGTTCTTCTGCAATGGAGAAATCGGCCCCGTTCATGGCAAGACGTTTTTGCACGGCTTCACGAGTGCCTTCTTCCTTTTCGGTCCGGCCAAAGGTGAGTCGTCCGGTTGCGAATGAAAAGTCCCCGGTGCCGTCGCGTTTTCAGATACGGAGGCACTCCCGGGAAGGCTCCCTCACGGGCAGAGGTCAGACAAACAAAAATCAGGGGTCAGACAAACAGAAATCAGGCAAGCTTGAAAAGACGGTCGAAATTGGCCACCTTGAAGATGCGCTCAACCGTTGGTTTGCAGTTGATGATGCTGATGTTGGATTTGTCGCCACCGGCATGTTCCCGCAGCAGGAGCAACATGCCCAGTGCGGAACTGTCCAGGTATTCCACGCGTTTCATGTCGATGATGAACGCGGTGGCGGGGGGGAATTTGGTACACGCATCACGGAATTCGCGATGAATCTCAAAGTTAAAGCGTTCTTCCAGGGTGATGGTAACTCGGTTGTCTTCAGATACGACCTGGATTGGCATGATCCCTCCCAACGTTGAATAATCTGTACCGCCCACCCAAATCTCAGGTTACAGCAAAGGATCCCTAAAAGCTACTGCCGTTCTGGGGAGCGCTGTTTTTTTGCGTTGGCTTGCGGTTGGTATCTTTATTGCTTGCGATAATTGTGTGACCGACATCACTCCATTGTTATGGCATGCTAAGGATGACACCATGAAGAACAGATTGGATGCCTTTACCCAGGATACGCCTTATACCCCCGAGCAAAAGCTGTGGATCGCCGTTCTGGAAACAGCCGTGGAAGACGCTTTGGCGCATAAGGATCCGGAAGAAAAAGAGGCGGCCCGGAACTGGTTCCGGGAAGGGGGGACCCACTTTAAATTTGTTTGCGATTTGGCTGACTTCGACCCGGACTATGTGCGCAAACAGGTCATGCGGCTGATCAATTGAACTGAAAGCGAAAGAGGCGGTGTCGATGTTTTGACGCCGCCTCTCCAGTATCAGTGGGTTACAATGCGCCCTTGAATTTGCAATTGGTCCTGCAACAATTTGGCAACCTGGGTCACCTTATCATAGCTGTCAAAAGGTCCGGCGTGGATCTGTTCCCAGTTGAGACCGTTGTAGGACATGGGACGACGGTAGGCAGGGATTCCGGCGGTCGTGACCTGTTGCATGAGCAAGTCGGCATGCGCCGAATCGATGGAACTGCCCACATGCAGGCTGTATCCCTTGCCCGGTTGACCGGGGATGGCACCACCGACAAAGGCGGGGCCAGCGGCTGCGGCCATCCGTGGCATGGGTGGTGGTGGCGGCAACTCCAGTCCCACGCCCCCGGGCGGGGCACCAGAACCCAGGGGTGGGGCATCGACGATCATCGCCGAAGGCTGGCGAATCACCGGTACGGACGGTGGAATCACCATGGGCGTCATGGCAAAATCCCCCGTCGATTGGTAGTTGTACGGTGACTGGGCATAGTTGGGATAATAAATGAACTCCCGGAGCGGCTTCGCGTCCGGTCTGGCATCCGGCTTGATCTTGGCAGGGCTTTCAGCCAAACTCGTGTTGGCGAGGAGAACCGTGACCAGCGCGAAAACAAACCTCAGTGTCATGGGTGTGGCCGGGCTGATTTTGGAAAAGATCATATTCTTTCCCCTTCTTAAGAAACTTCGATTCCTGCTCGGTGAACCCACCTTCACAACGGCTGGTGGGAACACCGTCAATGCTTGCGTTGTTGCTCAGCGTGCGTAAGCGAACGTGGAGCCGGGCATGCTGGGACCATACCCCCCCGCTGCCAAGGCGCTCTGTTGCGACATGACCGCTCCTTGCTGTTGTTGCTGTTGGTACATCATGGCGGCCTGTTGCGCCGTCAGAGCGTTTTGCTGCGGCATCATGGCGGCTTGTTGCGGGTTGTACATGGCGGCTTGTTGCATGGCCATGCCGGATTGCATCGAAGACATGCCGCCTTGTTGCATCATCGGATAACCTTGACCCTGATATCCCGCAAGCGGCTGACCGGCCGTGGGTGCATACTGCGCCGCCGGCTGCTGCTGTTGCATCATCGGTTGTTGTTGCATCATCGGTTGTTGTTGCATCATCGGCTGTTGTTGCAGCGGCGATGGTCCCGTTTGATAGCTGGGCATGTTCATCGGCGGTGCCGAAGGCGGCGAAACCTGATAGGAAATTTGCTGCATCTGTTTGACCTCGGGCGCAGGTGCCGCCGTCGGGGACACGGACGAATAAATCGTCGGCTCATGGAGCGGCGACAGCTTGGGGGGGATCATCGCCATGGGCTGGGCAATGATCGCCGGAGGGGCAACCGAAGCCTGCGGAAATGCCGGGACCGCTACCGGCGCACCAACGGGGGTTGCCGCATGGGTCATGGAGGTCAACAAGGCGGTGCCTCCCAGAGCGGTTGCCGTGGCAACATCGGCATGCGCCGTCTCAGGAGCGATCAAGGTAACAGCCATTAACGCGGCTGAGGCCAGTAATGATTTGCACAGGTGGTTTTTTGCAATGGACATTTTCATCGTTATTCCTTTGTTGGGTCGGACAGACGGCAGTTATGGTTTTAGTTCCCTTTTCCGTGATACAGCGGCGATCCCGTGGCTTGTGGGCTGGCGTAATTGGCTGGCAACTTGCTCAAACGGACGCCCAACACTTCAAGGGGACGGGTACCCGGGGCCCCTTGCTCCACAACGATGGGTTGGTAGGGATCGGTGACCGGGGAAAAGTAGTCCCAGGCACCTGCTTGCGACGGATTTAAATGCCACCAATAATCCATGGGGTGGGCAAACTTTTCCGGGTAGGTATGGACGGTAACCTCATCCTGGTCTTGATGGGGTACCATCAACTGCCCTGCCTCAGAGAGGTTCACCTGCAACAACAAGGTGGCCAGGGCGGACAGGATCATCGTTTTCTTGTTATACATGGATCGTTTCTCCAGGTTCCCGCATTCTTGATGCCATGCCACAATCATTTGGGGGGCAGGACATCCTCCTTGGGGATGACGGGTGCAACCTTGGGTAGCGGCGGTGGCGTCACCTTGGGTTTTTCCGGTATCGGCGCAGGGGGCGGCGGCGGCGGGGGCGGCGGTGCCGCAGCAATCACCGGTTGGGCGGCAATGACCTGCGTCGGCAATACCACGGTTTCTACAAACTCCACCCGGGGCGGATGAACCAAAATCTCCGCTTGATTATAGGAAAAAGCGGGTTGGTTGATGATCAGCGGCGGTGACGGAATGGCCATCGGCGGATTCCCTACCCAAATGGGGGGTTGGGGAAGGGCGATGGAGGGATGTTGCACCGTGATGGGGGTTTGTTGAATCACCGTCGCCCCATCAGGCCGCACGGCGGTAACAACTCCATTGCCCATCTGCGCCAGATTGGCACCCATGACGCCTCCTGCCATCATAGGGGGGGCCACTGGAGCCGGCATTCCAGGCGCAACCGCCGCCGCGCCACCATGCAGACGGGCTGGAGGGGTCTTGACGACGACAGCGGCTGGCATGTCGTAGGTCGGTAGTTGTGCCATGTTCGGATCCACGACGTGGCCACAAGCGGTCAGGGCTGGGGTCATGACACCCGCCAGCAACAAGCACTTGCCACGCTTGCCCATTTTCCTCAGCATTTCCTTCATCGGTATCTCCTCGCCACATTAGAGGCTGCGGTTGATTCGGGGCTATGCCGTATATCGGAAGCGGCTGATGGGGGGATTAGATTATTTTTAAACTTTCGAGCTTACGATAAAGAGTACTGCGGCTCATTCCCAGGAGTTGCGCCGCTTTGCCCTTATTATAGCGAGCTTGCTCCAATGCCTTGAGAATATGCGCACGCTCCGATTCATCGCCGGCTCCGCCTCCCTTGGCGGGCAGAGGGGGGATTTTGCCTTCCACCAAGTTGGAGGGCAAATGTTCCAGGGTAATGACATGATTGCGGCATACCACGAACGCCCGTTCAATAATATGTTCCAGTTCCCGTATATTGCCGGGCCAGGAATAATTGAGTAGTACGCTCATGACTTCTTCGGTTACCGAATCAATACTCTTATTGAACTTGACGCAAAATTTGCGAATGAATTGGTCGGTCAACAATCCGATGTCTTCTTTTCGTTCGCGCAATGGGGGGAGTTGAATTTCAACGACGTTCAGACGGTAATACAAATCTTCGCGGAATGTCCCCATCTGTACCTTGTCGCGCAAATTGCGGTTGGTGGCGGCGATGATGCGGACGTCAACGTGAATGGGTTGGGCATCCCCGACTTTTTCTATGGTCTTTTCCTGGAGTACCCGGAGCAATCGGGTTTGCATGCCCGGGCTGATGTCGCCGATTTCATCCAGGAACAGCGTCCCCCGGTCGGCCAATTGGAAGCGACCGATCTTGTCGCGGAAGGCCCCGGTAAAGGCCCCCTTGACGTGGCCGAACAGTTCGCTTTCCAACAAGGTTTCCGTGAGGCCCGCACAGTTGACCTTGACCAGGGGACCTTTTCCCCGACTCCCTTGAAAATGCAAAGCTTCGGCGACCAACTCCTTGCCAGTGCCACTTTCCCCGGTGATCAGAACGGTTGTCTCAACGGCGGCGAGGTCTTCGATCAGGCTGAATATTTTGCGCATGACGGCGCTTTGCCCCATCATGCCGTGAAAACGACTGCGTTCCCGCCGACTTTGTTCCAGCAAGGCCATGCGGGTGAAATCAAGGATGACGACAACAGCCCCGGTGAATAAGCCGCCGTCATCCAGCAGGGGCGATACCGAAACATGGATCACCTGCTGCCGTCCCAGGGCATTTTGACAGGTCAATTCAACGCGTTCCACGGGGTGTCGTTCCTGAAACACCCGGGTGACCAGGTCACGCAACGGTTCGCAATGGACAATTTGCAAAAAGGATTGGCCGATCATCTGGGAGGACAAACCACAGATACGCTGGGCGGCGTCATTGATTTCCCGTATGGTGTAACCGGCATCCACCGATATGATCGCTTCCTGAACGCTGCGAAAGATCGCTTGCAGGTGTAATTGCATGGCATTACGCTCATCGCGTAATGCCTTGTGTTCCAGGGCGACGCGAACCCGCTCCAGCAAGGTGTTGGTTGAGACGGGTTTGGGAATGTAATCGAAAACTCCCTGGTGCAGGGCGTCCTGGGCGGTTTCCAGGCTGGGATTGCCGGTGACCAGGATCACGTAGGTCAAGGAATCGGTTTGCCGGATCCGTTTGACCAAGTCCAAGCCATTGGCGTCTCCCAGCATGATGTCGGAAACCACCAGATCAAAGGCGTTCTGGCTGATGCGTTCAATGGCTTGGGCCATCGATTCCGCTTTTTCCACGAGGTATCCCGCTTCGGTGAGCAGGACGGAAAACAAATATAAAACACTGGGATCGTCATCAACACACAAAATTTTCCGGGGAGGTTTCGACATGTTCGGGCGCAACGCCTGGGCAGGGGGGAGCGGTATGATCCTTGGGACACTGTGTCGCATGAAACAGTTTGTGTCAAGCCCCTTTTCCCAACTTGGCACAGGATAGGTCTTTTTTTATGGTTTTCAATGAAATATTGAAGAAAAATCGCTTGGCACCATCGGTCTTTCGGGATGCATCGGGGTGCTTTGTATCATTTCCATGGAAATTTCATGTACAATATATTATTTTCTGTACAATCTGTAATTAGTTAATAAATTTATGAAAATATATAACAGCTCCTAGGGGTGTGTCTGGCACATGACGTGCGTATTATATTTTTAAAGATACGGAATGCAGGTGGCCGATCACCCTGCCGACTCCGGTACCGTTTCTTCGGAACGACACCGGAGCGTGCCATTGGGAAGGATGAAGGATCATGACGAAACCATGTGTGACACAGACAACGAACTCCTGGCCACACAATGCCCTTCTAAGTTTGGTACTGATGGTCGGGGCGTTGGTTCCCCTTGCGCTGCAAGCGGATGACAGTGTGGCGAACGTGGCGGAAAAAAATGCCCGGTGCCTCCGGTGCCACGGCATGGAAACACTCCGTTATCAGGAGTTGGCCACCGGCAACATGCGGGACTTCCATGTGGATGCGCACAAGTTTTCCCAGTCCAACCATGGGCAACAGGGGTGTGTGACCTGTCACAAGGGTGATTTCGCCGCCTTGCCGCATCGACCGGAAAATACCAATCAGTACCACTCCTGCGCGGATTGCCACACCGGCGATAAAGTGCTGCAACGGATGCGTTTGGTGGGTATCACCGCCCAATATAAAAAAAGCGTGCATGTGCAAAGGGGCGTGTCGGGATTTGACTGCTTTTCCTGCCATAACCCCCATGAGAGCCGACTGGAAGAGATTAAAAAACCGGCGGGAAATATCGTTGATCGGGATAATGACGTGTGCCTGAAATGCCACGGGACCCGGGAGTCCGCTGAAGAAAAACACAGGATCATTCCCAAGGCACCGCTGCATCTGAAAGAGGTGCGTTGCCTGGAATGCCATACCCCCCGACCCGGGTCGGTCATCCATGCCATTGAGCCGGCGACCCGTGCGGAACGTACCTGCGAGGCGTGCCACAGTCGCGATTCCATCCTGCTGACCAAGCTCTACAAATATCGTTTGCACGAAAGCGAACGCCGTACCGGATTCATCAATGGGGTGGTATTGAGCGACTATTATGTCATCGGCATGACCAGGCATCCCTTGTTGGACGCCCTGGGCATTCTCGGGATGGGGGGGGCATTCGTCGGCGTCATGGTACACGGCATCGGACGTTGGCTGGCGGCACGGAGGAGGCAAAACCATGAAACCTGAACCACTGACCCATCAAAAAGTGATGCTCTACCCCCTTTGGGTACGCATCTGGCACTGGTGCAACGCCGTGATCTTCATCCTGTTGCTTGCGAGTGGTATCAGCCTGCATTTCGCCGATCCGGCCGCCCCGCTCATCCCGTTCGCCGTTGCCCGGGTGATCCACAATCTGAGCGGTTTGTGCCTGACGCTCGGGTTTGTGCTGTATGTGGTGAACAATGGGCGCTCCGGCAACTTTCGGCACTATTGGCCCGTGTTTCAGGGGTTGATCGGGCGAATCATGAAACAAACCGACTATTATGCCCGGGGCATTTTTCTCGGACTTCCCCATCCCATCGCTCCCACCTGGGAGCAAAAATTCAATCCCTTACAACAATTAACCTACCTGGCGATCATGTACCTGCTGGTGCCACTGGTGATCGTGACCGGATTTATGCTTTGGGTCCCGGAATGGGCACCCGGTCAAGTCTTGGGAATGGATGGTTTGTGGCCAGCGGCGGTGCTGCACTATTTGCTGGCAGTGGCCCTGGGCATCTTCTTCATCACGCATCTGTACCTGATCACGGTTGGCGAAACCATGACCAGTCAAATCAAAAAAATGGTAACGGGTTGGGAAGAAATCAGTATCCACAAGGAGAACGACCATGAACGCCGGTGACAAGGTTACGAAAACAAGAAAAAAGAGGACTTATCTGATCTGGCTGGTGGCAATCGGGGTCTTGTCATGGATTGGCAAGTCATGGTTGTATCCCCTGTTTTTTGAGCAGTATACCGGGGTGGTCAACGCAATACTGACCTATGACAGTTCCAAAGAATTGACCAGTCAGGAAATAACCAAAACGGCGGACGAGCTGACTTTGCCCTACCGGGCCAAGCGGGCTGCGAGCATGGTTCCCAATGAAGGCAATACCTTCATCGAGCGCTTGCGCCGCGAACGGGTCATGGCCTTGAAATCGGTACGGGATGACAGCCCCTATCCCCATATCACCTATTTCCGTCGCGCGGGTATCAATCGCTATGAGGGGCCCGCCACCTGCCTGAAGTGTCATGCCAGCATGCATGTCACAACAGCCAAGGGAGAAATCGTCAAGGTCAATACCCTGGAGGATATCGTCGATACGGTGCATTTCCGTTTCCAAAAAAATTCCCGGGGATTCTCCACCTTTGGCTTCGATGGACGCGAGGTCAACGGTGAGGAAGCCCTGATGAACATCCCAATGGGTAAAATTGACCGGGCGTGCGGTATCCCCGGTTCCTTTTCCTGGACCGGATGGGCGGAACTGGTCAAAAGCAAACCAGAGGCGGCCAATGGCGATATTGTGATACGCTCCGAGGGGTGCGGTCAGTGCCATATCGGCGGCAATTATCACCCGGCTACCGAAAAAATGATGCCGATTGGTGATGTCCCGGAAACGGCCAAACAAGGTGTTGACTGCTTGATCTGCCACGCCGACGTGTACGATATGAACCAGCGTGTCGTCAAAGCCGATGAACACGGCCGCCGTTGGGATCAGGATCGGTCTTTGCGTTCGGCGATGACCGTTGGGAAACCAAAGGTCGATAGCTGCTTGAATTGTCATCAACACAATTTGGGCGGTGATGCCTTCGAGGGTAACAAATCCGCAAAAAATCTCGGACATATCAACGAACGCTTCACCCATGATGGTGCCAAACGGGCAACACCGTTCAGCCCGGCTACCGATGTTCACTCCGCCGCCGGGATGAATTGCCTGGATTGCCACGTCCCCGAAGGTCACAAAATTCCCCGTGGTCTGCATGGTGTCGATTTGGTGGCCAATGATTTGCCCAAAAAACCGGTCTCTTGCGAAGGGTGTCATACGGCGTCACCGCACGTTCGCGATGTTAAAAATCGCGCCATTCTGAATGGTCACGTGGCGCGCCTGGCCTGTGAAACCTGTCACATCAAGGAATTGGCCGATTACAACGTGGTGCTGCGCGATTGGGTTTACCCGATTTGGAATAAAAAAGAAGGGGTGTATTCCTACGTCGATGTCTATCAATCGGGCAAGCCGGGCAAAGGGATGACCTATCTGTGGTTCAACGGTAACGGCACCTTCCTGGCCAACGCCCTGGGTGATAACCCTACCGGGGATAGTCGCTACAATCCGTTGATGAATCAGTTGGTTAAAATTGATGATCCCGAGGTATTGGCCGCGATACGCGGTGTGGCCGAACAATTGAAACAAACCTATCCCGAAATCAATGTGGATGAGTATGTCCGTGAGGCGGCCAATCCTTTGAGCCACTTCACCCCGGAACAGATTGAACAACGCAGACAATGGGTCGAGGAAAAAATACGGCCACTCATGAAAAAAGGGATCAGTCGTATCACCCCCTTCAAATTGTTCAACGCCCGCATGTACGAAGATATGAGCAATCAAGGCTTGTTCGGTGCGATGATCCTGCCGTTTGACTATGCCAGTTATTATGAAACGGGTGATCCCCTCCAATCGGTCAAGGTTGCCATCCAGCACCCCATCGTCCGCCGTATGTACGAGACCCCGTTCAAGTTGTACATGATGGATTCCTTCATGACCTACTTCGGGGTCAAGACCTGGTCGGGAGAGTATCCCCTGACCGAAAAGGGTGCGCTGAAAAATGTGGAAAAACATTGGATGCGGCAAATGGCGAGCCTGATGATCAACCATGGTATCCAACGCGATGGTCGTGTGTGTCGCGATTGTCATGCGGAGAAAGGGGTGATCGACTTCGATAAACTGGGATATACCCCGGAACGGGCCAAGGAATTACGCCACCTCCCTGAATTGGAGAATGTTGCCAAGCCGTAGGGGAATGCCTGGATAGCTGATCATGGTACGTGCGAAACCGATCCGGGGGGGCTTTGTCTCCCCGGATCGTGTTTAAGTTGGTCATGGTTGCTCCTTCACACAAGCCTGCCAGCAAACCTTGCAAAACGGGGTGGTATCCTGCATGAACCTGACATGATACGATCTTCAAGTGATTGAATCCGAGAAATACCGTGGCCCGAACGGAGAATATTGGATGTCTCAAATCGAAGGTTTCCGAATAAAAAATTTCCGTGTCTTGCGTGACATAACCCTCGGTAAACTGTGGAATTCGCGGACGGCCTCGCCGTTGACAAAAATGACTGCGGTAATTGGGAAAAATGGTGTTGGCAAGAGTACCTTGTTCGATGCCTTTGGTTTCCTGGCAGATTGTCTGAAAGTCGGCGTCGAAGAGGCGTGCGACATGCGCGGACGCGGAGGTTTTAAACGGATTCGCTCTCAAGGGGTTCAAGCCCCCATCGGCTTCACCATCTATTACAAGGAAGATGGCAACGCCAGACCTATCACCTATGAACTTGAAATTGATCTGGATACAGATGGTCGCCCTTATGTGTCGAAGGAGCGTTTACGCCAGCGCAGACGCGGACAAAAACATGGCAGGCCATTTTCATTTCTGATCTTGAACAGGGGTCTGGGAATCGCCTGGAAAGGTGAGCAAGAGGGGCGACAAATCGACGAAGATCAGGAAGAAATTGACATAAAAAATTGGGTTAAAGGTCTGTTGCAAGATCACGTTGAAGAGAGTAGCGAAACGGAAATGGTAGAACTCTCCGACAACAGAAAACTGGGTATCGCGACTCTTGGCTCCCTCAAGCAACACCCTCGCATCTCCAGGTTTCGCCAATATATAGAAGGTTGGTATCTCAGTTATTTCACGCCTGACGCGGCACGCGGTTTACCCCTTGCCGGGCCACAAAAACATCTGAACCTGCATGGCGATAACCTCAGCAACGTTGTCCAGTTCATGGAACGGGAACACAAGGATAAATTCACGCGTATCCTGTCCAGGATTGCCGAACGAATTCCCGGAATCGACAGGATTGATACCAAGGAAACGGACGATGGTAGGCTACTATTGCGATTCAATGACAAGGGGTTCACGGATCCTTTCTATGCCCAACAGATGTCGGATGGCACATTGAAGGTTTTCGCCTTTCTTCTATTACTGGATGATCCCAACCCGCCGCCCTTTCTCTGCGTCGAGGAACCGGAAAACGGACTCTATCACAAGTTGCTGGAAACATTGGCCCGGGAATTCCGTGAGCATGCTACGGGCCGCAAAGGCGGATCCCAAATTTTCATTACCACCCACCAACCCTATTTCGTTGATGCCCTTAATCCCGATGAAGTGTGGATTCTTGCAAAAGAGAAGGACGGATTCACCAGCATACACCGGGCCAGTGATGATCCCATCGTTAATAATATGGTGAAAGAAGGGATACCTCTTGGTAGTTTGTGGTTTAGCGATTACCTGGATGCCCGGTGACCATCATGCACTTCGAGATTCTCGTGGAAGACCAATCCGGAAAAAAAGCTTTGGACATCCTGGTTCCGAAAATGATTGGCACAGACCATACCTTCCGTGTCCTCTCTTACAACGGGATAGGTCGCATTCCAAAAGATCTTCGTAACACATCGGATCCAGGCAAGAGAATCCTGCTGGATCAACTTCCCAGGCTTCTGCGGGGGTATGGAAACACTTTCTCCCAATATACACCGGACTACCGGGTCGCTGTCATTGTTGTCTGCGACCTGGATGACAAGTGTCTGAAAACATTCCGAGATGAACTGTATCATGTTTTAAACGCCTGCAATCCTGCTCCCGAAACCCGATTTTGCATCGCCATAGAAGAAGGTGAGGCTTGGTTCCTTGGCGATCTTTCCGCAGTCAAGAAGGTCTATCCCAGAGCCAAAGACGATATTCTCCATGGTTATGCCCAGGACAGCATTTGTGGAACCTGGGAAACACTGGCCGATGCAGTCTATTCGGGAGGCGCAGCTACGCTTTCCGCAAAGGGCTGGCAAGCCATTGGGGCTGAAAAGTCAAAGTGGGCCGAAATGATTTCCCCTCATATGAACGTAGCTGCAAACCGTTCCAAAAGTTTCGTCTATTTCCGGGACAAGTTACGCGCTTTATCTGGAAAAACGACATGAGAAAGAGTGATTTCCGAATAGAAAATTTCTGTATCATACGCGATATACTCGAAAACCAACCAACTCATTGACATTCCAGACACTTTTCAATAAACAAGGGCGACTGTCCAGAGCGGCTTGATTACGGAATCAAAAAACTCCGCCATAGCATCGAACTGATGTGCAAGCAGCGCTCCGCCCAAATTTTCGCTGCCGTGACAGGCAAAATTGACGTTCGCGAGGTTTCTTGATGGGACGCAGGTACTATCTACGTAAACGCAGCATGGCTGGCGAGATGATTCGCGATACGGTGGAGGTCAGTAACCGTCTTCCATGGTGGGGCGTAGCAATTTTTACTTTCATCCTTTTTGCGTTGTTCTACTGGGTACCTCCTTGGTGGATCCATTCAAGGCTCGACTCTCTTCAGAATAATATGCTGGGTCATTTAATTGAGGCTCAATTAGACGCAGAGTTCATTGGTCCCAATATCTGGCTATTGTCATTGCTCTGATCGGTAGTTTCTTCACGATCCGCAATTTCTTCTTTGGACAAAGACTGAATCGCTCAGGAGAGCGTAACGTTGGATGGTTTTCTCGAATATTTGCAAGATTTTTGGATTAACACATCCCCTCCCTCCACACCGAAATACATTCCGAAAGCGAGAAATCATCACCCAACGCGCCAAGAAACAACACCCGGAGGTCCGTCCGCGCATCATTTCTGGCAACGGCCCCCAGTTTATTGCCAAGGATTTCAAGATCTTCATCCGGAAATCGGGGATGACCCATGCGCGCACATCACCGTATTTTTGTTTGGCCATATCACCACTAACAGAGCATGGGTATCATGGTTGGAAAAATTGAATTATAAAAGAAAAACAATTACTTGAAAAATGAACAAAATCGGTAAGGGGGGGGTGCGGAATGTCGGTTGGAGGCAAATGGTGTTTGATCCATTCCCGGTGAACCAGTACAAAAAACGCACACAGTCCGTTGAAACACTTGGAATCAAGGTTCAACGGACTGTGGCATCCATCCGTTATCTGATCAAAACTTATTGAACCTGGACCTGGATGGAACGGGGTTTGGCCTCTTCCAATTTGGGCAAGGTGACTTCCAACACCCCATTTTTATAGGCCGCCTGAATTCTGGCAACATCGGTGGTATTCGCCAGTTGGAAGGTACGACTAAAGCGACCAAAGGGCCTTTCCACCCGTTGATAGTTGTCCTTTTGTGCCTCATCGTCAAAGCGGCGTTCACCGGAGATGGTCAGGTGTCCGTTATCGACGTTCACCCGTATGTCCTTCTGTTCCATACCCGGAACATCCGTTTTCAGGACGATTTGATTATCATCCTCGCGAATATCAACCCGGAGTGGCCATTGGGTCATCTGCCCGGTCGCATCTTCCAGATCGCGGTCGAACAAACGATTTATCTCATTTTGCAGGACGCGATAGTTGCGAAAAGGATCATAATTAACCAACGTAGCCATTGTCCACCTCCCACTATCTAACATTACGGGTTTTATTTCACTGATTGGGGCGCCCGCTTTACATCCAAAGAGATAGGGAGCTTTGAAACATTTGCAAGTGGGATGGCAAAAAAACCTGCTCACGGACACATGCCTCAATGGGTTGATGTGCCTGCGGGAAACCACCGCATTCACACCTTGTCCGAAAAAACATCGTCCAACGATTGGGCGTCCAATATCCGCAGACTCCACTCCTCCAAAGATGGCGGCTCGGCCTTGGCTATCTTTTCGTTGGCCCAGTCCGGTACGGTACCGAAACGGTGTTGCAACAGGCGCGTCAGGATCGTGGCCTCGCCATCACGGTGACCTCTCTGCATACCTCTCTGCATACCTCTCTGCATACCTTTCCGCATTCCTATCCGTTCCACACTCGTAATGTACGGCATTTTCTGATTCTCCTCAAAAGTTGCAATTTCCGCGAGCAACTTGTCATCAAGTTCATCCGACAGATGCAGCACCCAGTCGATGAAGCGAAACAGGTCGATCACTTGTTGGCGATTGAAACCACTTTGATACAATCTCCGAATCAAACGCCGCTTTTCTTGATACCGATTCTCCAACCGATGCTTGGTTTTTTTGGCCTGGAGATGGGCCAGCGTCACAATGGCAAAGGGATTGGTGGACTTTTCCAATTCAGTTTCAGGGTAGTCCAGCAGTTTGACCGATGTAAACTGATAACTCTGCTTCGTCCCCCAAAGGTCGTAACGGAATTCCGTTGGTCGCCAACCTTCCTCCTCGTCCGCCAGAATGGCCAAGCCAACCACCGGCACCTGGTACAAATCATACGCCCGGTACTGGTAGACATACATTCTTTCGGTAAAGTTCGCCTGACGATTTCCCTGGATTTCAATATGGATCAACACCCAAAGTTCAACGCCATCACGCCGCCACACTTTGACCAGCTTGTCCATGCGCCGATCACCGATCTGAGAGTCACGGGTGATACGGGACAACTCTTTGTCAAGAAATTCAAATCCTCGCTCCCAGTCGATACCCTCATGGGCCACCGGGAGAAAAAATGCCAAAAATTCAGGAAAATAGCCTTCCAGGATATCTTTCCATGGTACGTCAAACGCATCGTTTGCGGGATTTTCGTTGATTTCCATCATTGCCATCGTGAATGGCCGGAGAGAGCATAACCCGGAGAATTACTGTTTGGACGGTTCCCTGGTCTTCCCCTGCACCATCACCAAGGCCGAAGAACGGATCCAGGCGCTCCGACCATTACCGAGCGCGATACGGCACCAATCCTCCCGTCTTTCCAAAACCGTCACTTCGGTCCCAGAAGGTAACGGTTGGGCAAAGCTGAGGGGGGCATTGATGGAATCGGCGGCACGCGCCAAGGTTTCTTCCGGGATGATGACGGCGTCATCCCGCCCTTCGTGGTTCCACAATCCCTGGGCGATGACAGCCATCCATAAGACGCTCGGTATCACCGCCCCGAAACGTGCCAAGGGGGAGCCAAAACGTACGGCAACCAGGATGCCACTGGCCGCCAGCAGGAAGAACAAAGCACCCAAAGCCTGACGTTTGCTCTCGGAAAACAGGAACCACCAGGAGAAGAAACGGTCCCAGCCACCCTCTCCCACAGGACGCGGCACCCAGGAGGGCAGAAGGCTGCGGGCATAATGGAGGTTGATCCGGGCGCGTTCGTGCGTTGGGTCCAAAAGCAGCGCCCGACGAAAGGCCAGGACAGCCGCTCCCACATGCCCCCCCTGCACAGCGGCTACGCCGATATTGGTTTCCAGTTCGACATTGGCCCCCACCTCGTCCGCCAAAGCCGCAAACAAGCGTTCCGCCTGCCGAAAGCCCTCCATCCGTATCGCGGCGTCACGCTCACTTTGCGCCTTGGAAAAGCTTTCAATAGCCTCCTTAACCCGATCCGGAAGGGTTCCCCGATCACCGGCAAAGGCCACGGAACCGATTAGCAGCAGAGGCACCAGAAGCCCGACACGGAAAGCCAAGGTAACGATGATTTTCATGATGCATCTCCCGCCAGACGCTTGCCCAGGGCAACGGCCCGGGATTTCAGCCCCGGATCCACTGATCCCGAAGTTTTGTCAGGGGCGAAAGCCTGGTTATCCAGGGATTCCAACACGTGGTCCAGCTCCTGCCGTGGAACGTTGGTTGCTGAAGCCGCCAAACGCCTGAGATGGTCCGCCAGGACACGCGGCGTATCGGCGCTCTGGAGGCCCGCCAACACTTCCTGCGCCTTTTTTCTCTGTTGTTTCTTTACAGGATCTTCCCGGGATTGGCGCTGCCACCACAGGGCATATCCCAAGAGCATCACCCCACCCAGATAACCGAATCCCCGGAGCAAGTTCCACATCCAAACCGAGCCACCCCCCCCCAACAACACCTCGGTATTGCGTTCGATAGCCAAATCGGCATCCACCCGGCTTTCGCTGGCGATGTCGGGTCCCTTGGCGGCAACCGGTGGTTTTTCCGGGGTGGGTGCTGGCGTTTTGGCAGCAGGCGCAGGGGGATTTTTTTCTTCCGTCTCCTGGTTGCGCACCACATCCCCCGCCGAAACCATTTTGGCCGCCCCCACCGACAAAGCGATGGGTCGGGATTCCGTGGTTTCGTAAGTCCCCTTTTGCGGGTCAAACCAGGAATAACGGATGGGGGGGATTTCGCGCACCCCTTCGCGCAGCACCCGCACCATCACTTCAAATTTTTTCGCGCCATCGGTTAGAATTCCCGGAACATCCCCCTCCGGGATACGAAAATCCTGTTCCGGCAAGCCGCCTTCCCCCCCCTTTAGCACCGGCAACGACGCACTCGCCAACGCCCCTTCCCCTTTCAGTGTCAACGTGAGACGAATGGGATCGCCAACCTGGACCACCGAACGTTGCGCTTCCACCTCCAGGGAAAAATTTTGCCCGATGGCACCGGAAAAACTGGCGGGTTGCCCCGTTTCCGGCAACGGTTTGACGTGAAATACCCGTGGGGTATCGGCAACCCGAACACGTCGCGTCTGGGTAGCGGCGCGTTCGCCAAAGAAGCTCGTTTTCCAACGAGTCCCCTCCTCCAAGATGACGCTTGCGGCCGGAACGGCATATTCCCCCGCTTTGAGCGGGATCACAATGCGATCCACCGTCAATACCAGCCAGGAACGTCCCTCCCATTGACCCTTGGTGGTTTCGGCGGGAACCTTTTTGGCACCACCGGGGGTCTGAATGATGAGGGCATTTTTTTTCCCACTCTGTTCGACCTCTTCAAAACTGAAGCTATCCACCATGTCAAACAAAGGCACCCGGGCTTCATGCGCCACCAACCGTTGCACCATATCTTCCTGGATCCACCATTGCAGACGGACCGGGACACGCTGACCGACGTACACGGGTTCTTCAGGAATTTGCAACAGAATGCGTTGCTCCCCGCCCCCGGTGGGCACGTTGCCCAATTCGAGGGTCACACTTTGGGTTTGCGCCTTGAGGCTGCCCTGGGTCACGCGAAACGGTCCCAAAGTGACCTTGCCGGTCCGATCCGCGATAAAACGATAGTGAAAGTTAAAGCGGACACTTTTCCATTGGCTCAAGTGGCCGTTGATGATCTGGATACTGCTGCTGACCTCCGGACTCACCCCGATGAGTTCCAAGCGTCCCCAGGGTGGGGAATCGAAGGTTATTTTTGGCTCCGGGGATTCTTCAAATCCTTTGACCGCCACTTCAAGATCCACCGCCGCATCCGCATAATACGGCCCTTCGGCGATACTGAGATTGGCCTCTGGATTTTGCGCCCAGACAGGGGCACACCACGAGAAGAGCCACAGCCCCGTTGCAACAAGCCACCACCATGGTTTCAGGGTGATCACCAATCTTTCTCCACGGGTTCATAATTCATGGTTTTACGATCATTGCGCTGGCGCCTGCGGGAGACTTCCCGGTCGCGCACCCCTTGAAGCATGCGGGCGCCGGAACTTTGCAACTGACTCTCGTGGCGCTGGTTTTTCTCCCCTTTGGCCTCGCCTTTGTCCTCGCCTTTTTGCGCAGCCTCCGCCTCTTTTTTTTGCTCGCCCTTGCCGGCGTTTTTCCCCTGCTCACCCTGAGAGTCTTGTTTTTGGGGATCGGACTTGTTTTCCGTCTGTGGCGGTGTCAACAACGCCAACGCTTGCAACAACGCCTGGATCGCCTTTTCCTGCGCCTCTTTCACCCCGGGCAGTTGCAGTTTGGCCTCTTTCAATCCTTTTTCAGCCTCTTGCATATCCCCTTTGGCCTGCGCCACCCGGTCAATGACCTCTTGCAAACGTTTGACCGCCTCCTGCGTTTTTTCCTTGGCATTGGCCTCTGGAGTGGCCCCCTTGTCCGCGGGCATTTTTTGGATAGAGTCCACCTGTTGCGTCAAGGCATCACGAATCGCCCCCGTGGTTTCGGCCAACACCCCCTGTCGTTCCCCCAACGGACCGACACCCTTTTTCAAGGCCTCCGCATCCGCCATGGGTTGCCACTTTTGCGTCTCATCCATCACATCTTTCTGTCGTTCCACCGTCTGGCGCAAGTGTTCCTCCACGGAAAAGAACAATTGCCGCAGAGCTGCCAACTCGTGCATCACCGCCCGAACCCGACTGCGCGCCAACCCATGGCCATCCCCAATCGTGGGTGTCGCGTCCCCCTCCCCCGTCAACCGGGAAAGGGCCTCCTTGGCCAAAGACATTTTTTCCAGCACTGCCGCCTGCAATGCGTTGGCCCGCTCCAATCGGGGAATGGCATCCGTTTGTTGTTGTGCCAAGGTATCCGAATCTTTGGAGGCTTCCTGTTGTTTCGCTGGATCATCCCGGGTGGTTCGCGCCTGCTGCAATTCCTCCACGATTTTCCGACCCACCCTTTGCATGCGGGTCTGATTCGTTTCCTGCAACGTCACATCCTCCCTGGCCTCATCCCGGCTTAACGTTTGACCGGGTTTCAGGCTTCCCAGGATGCGATTCTCATCCTGCCAGGCGAGTTCGATCAATCCCTTGATCGCCAGGAACAATTCCTGAACATGCGACAAGGCGAGCAGGGCTTGTCGTTGTTCCTCCAGGGCCTTTGTCCCGTCAGGAGCTTTCAAGGCGGCCAAGGCCCGGTCATAGTGGCTGACCACGTCCTGGAGCAAAGGCTCCGCTTCTTTAAGCGTCTCCTGGAGCTGAGAGGATTGGCCCGCATCACTTCCAGTCGTACCCGCATGCATCTCCTGATGCAGCGTTTTGCTCCGTTCCAGGATCAGCGATTGTAAATCTTGCAACAATTCCTGAGTTAGCCACAGCGGAACGGGTTGCCCTGCCGCTTCCAATACCGGACCCATTGCGGTGAACCGGGAGAGTTCCATGCCGTCCGTCAGCAGGGCACCGAGCTTCGCCGGCAGATCCAGCAACCGTTCCCGCCCTTTTTTCAGCTCGGCCAAAGCCGCCACACCCTTGTGAAACGCACGTCCCCCCTGAGAGCCACGCAAGGCGGCCCGCCCCTGTCCCATCCGCTCCCGCGCCTGATGCAAATCGTCCAGCAACGATTCCAATTGATGCAAGCGCATCCCTTCTTGCGGGGTGCGTTCGTTATCCTTTTTTTTGCGAATGTTTTCCAGCTCCGAACCGGCCATGGTCCCCACCGCCTCCTCTTGGGCCATGATTTCCAGTTGCCGTGCCGAAAAATCGCGGTAGACCTGTTTCGCCCCGGGATCGACCGCATCCCCCTCTTTTTTGCCCTCGCCCTCGACCAGGTGCGCGATCCCTTCCACAAAGGAACGCTGTTCTTGCACCAGCGCATCCAAAGCGCTCGCCACATCCCCCTTGCCCGATTGCGCCATCTGATCCGCCAATGCCAACGCCTTGCCCAACACCACTTCCAGATTATGGCGACTCTCCTCATGGTCCTTGCGCAAGGTGATCGCTTCGCGAAACCATGCCGCGGCCCGGTTCAAACCCGCCAAGGCTTCCTTGGGATCGCTTTTGAGCGTGCCGTCCGCCCTCCCCGCCTCCACCCAACCCAGATTATAGCTGGCACGAAAGCGCAATTCCCCATCGGTACCCGCCCAATTGCGGGCAGAGGACAATGCCGTTTGCGCGGCGTCAAACTCTTGGGCCGCCAATTTTTCCAAACCCAGGTTGTACTCTTCACGCGGGGTGCGTGTCACCTCCGGGGTCGGGGAAGGTGCGTTGGCGGACTGGGCTTGAGCATCGGTTGCATTCCGGGGCTCTTCATTGGCCAGGGCATGGGACGCACTGGAGAATCCCAACAACAAAACCATCCCGATCCCCAGGATACGACCCCGCCCCGCCTCCGGGAAGCGGCTGAAAAAAGAAGCCAGAAAAGAAACGAAACCCAACAACACCATCCATTGAAAGGCTTCGTTTTGCACGGTTTGCCGGGTGCCATCCACCGCTCCCCTGGTCAAAGGGGCGATGTGGCGTTGGTAAATTTCCTTCAGGTCCAGAACCCCGACACCGGCGGGAATATAGGCCCCCTCGGTGATCAGGGCGATTTCCCGCAACAAGCGGCCATCCAAACGGGTTTTGATCGGCTGGCCCTTGGCATCTTTTTTGACCGAACGCACCCCGGTTTTCGGATCGGTCATGACGATATCGCTGCCCGTCTCGCTGCCGATACCGATGGCGAGGATGCGAATGCCGCGTTTGGCCGCCTCTTTGGCCGCTTCCAACGGAAAGGAATCCTGGTCTTCACCATCGGTGATCAGCAAAATGGAACGGGAGACATCGCCACCGCCGGCGAAACCGGCAATGGCCTTCTGAATGGGTTCTTCCAACCGGGTGCCACCCCGGGAGACGCTCTTGGGACTGGCCTGATCCAGCGCCAGACGGAAGAAACCGAAGTCGGGAGTCAAAGGAGCCAGGACGCTGGCGCGACCGGCAAAGGCGATCAGGCCCAACTGGTTGCCGCGCAGATAGGGCAACAAATCGCGCAGCTCCGCCTTGGCCCGTTCCAGACGATTCGGGGCCACATCTTCCGCCAGCATTGATTGCGACACATCCAGGCACACCATGATTTCCACCCCGCTCCTGGGGGTGGTGATCCAATGAATCCCCCATTGCGGTCGCATCAAGGCAAGCGTCAGGAAGATCAAGGAGAGGGCGAAAAAACCCAGGCGTACCATTTTTTGCCAGCGTCCGATGCCGCGAACCAATTTTTTTTGCAGCCCGATACCCATGAAACGCTGGAGAACCTGATCCGCCCGCCACTCCCGGAATGCCAGGAAAACGAGCAGCACCACGAGCAACCAAAGCAGGTGAATCCAACCCGGATGGGCAAAATGCAGATCGCTCATGGCAACCTCCTGAGCCAGGTCACCTGCAACACGGCGGCAACCATCATCAACAGCATGCCCAAAACGACGAACGGGGCGTATAATTCGCGATATTGCACATACCGCACTTCGCTGATTTCGCTTTTTTCCAGGCGATCGATCTCCTGGTAGATATGGATCAATTCCTCCACATTACCGGCATGATAGAACCGACCGCCGGTGCGTTTGGCCACATCACCCAATGTTTTTTCGTCCACTTCCATATATTCGCGCACGAGTTGCAGTCGCCCATCGGGGGTTGGCAGCGGGATCGGGGCGTAGCCCGTGGAGCCCGCCGCAATCGCGTACACCAGAATGTTGTGACCGGCGGCCAGTTCGGCGGCCTGCATCGGTTCGATATCCCCGGCGTTGTTGGCACCATCGCTCAACAGGATGATCACTTTGGAACGGACCTTTTTTTTCTGTGTTTCTTCGTCCAACAGGCGCAGGCGTTCCACCGCCAAGGCCAAACCTTCGCCAATGGCCGTATTGGCTTCCGAGGGTTCCCGGGCCACCTGCACCTGGTCGAGTATGGCCATCAGGTTGGCATGGTCGAGGGTTAATGGGGAAATGCTGTCGGCATAGGTGCCAAAGGCGACGATACCGATCAAATCATTGGGTCGCCCCTGCCCCACCCCGCCGCCGCCGCGAATGAAATCACCGATGACTTTTTTCAGGGCATCGAGGCGGCTGACGCTGTAATCCCCCTCGACGAAATCACGCGCATCCATGGATCCGGAGCGGTCGATCACCAGCACAATGGCGATGCCCTCGCGATGCACCTGGGAGGTGGCATCGCCAATGCGTGGTCCCGCCAAGGCAATGGCCAGGGCCACCACGGCCAAAGAGAGCAATCCCCCCGGCAACCACAGCCAGCGAACCCGTCCGCGTATCGGTGTTGCCGCCACCCCCTGCAAGCTGGAGGTGATCACCGATCCCGTGGAACGCAGGGACAATCGCCATACGAGTGGTGCCAGAAACATGGCGAACAAAGCCAATGGATCACGAAATTCCAGACCGGAGAGCCACCAATTACCCATGGATCGTCTCCTGTTTCAGCCCGGTTTGTCGTAAAAAATTTTCGGCGGCGGCCAACGCCTGCTCCACCGATTGTTGCGTTGGTTGGTGCCGGGCAAACTTGACCTGATCGGAAAATTCCAGGAAACGATACAAAAAGCCCCGATGTTCGGCGGTCAAATCGGGCGAAACGGCTGCGGCGTCAAAAAATTCCTGGGTCGTCTTTTCCGGTGCCCGAATATGGAATTGATCGCCGAGATAGTGGCGGATGATATCCGAGAGTTGTACGAAAAAGTCATCCATCTCCTCCGGGGTCGGCCAGGGTTGGGATTGCAATCGTTTCAGGCGAAAACTGGCGATCTCAAAGGGGGTTCTCTGAATTCGTTTTTCAATATTTTTTCGTCGATACGCTATGAAACCAGCGATCCCGAAAACAATCAGAGCTATCAGAACCAATCCTACGCCAATCTCTCTGTCGGTGGTCAACGATGGCAACGGCCCCAAAGAACTCAAAGGGGGTTTCAGATCCGCTTCAGCGCCTTGGGGGATCACCGATTCCACCGTGAAGTCCAAACGTTCGGTCAAGAGTTCGTAACCATCCTCCCCTTCCGGGGCAGGACGATTCCCGGGGCGATGATCAACAAAACCGATGATCAACGGTGGAATGTGTTGTTGACCCGACATGGGCGGTTGCAGGGTATATCTTTGTTTGGCGATGGTTTTGCCGGTTTTTTCATCCACTTTTTCCCCGGGTACGAAATCGACGATGGCAAAGCGACCCAAAGATTGACCAAACTCTGGCATCACAATTTCCACCCCTTTTTCCCCTTCCACCTCCAGGGTCAGAGTAAGGGCATCCCCCAAACGTGGGTGTACCGGCGACAGGCTGACCCGCGCCTGCACCGGTCCCCGTTGGCTTGTTTTCAGCAATGTTTCACCCTCCGCTCCCCAAGCCACACCCAGGAAGAGCATCAGGATCAAGGGAAACAAACGCGTCATCGGCGAATCCTCCGCTCACGCATGCGAAAGAAACGCACCAAGGGGTCCACCACATGATCTTTCGTATCCACCAGGATGGAATCGATTCCCAACGCCCCCAAACGTTTGACGACATCCTCCAGACGATTGCGTTCCCCTGCGGCAATCGCCGCGCAAAACTCCCGGGAACCCGTATCCACCACCCGCATCTGTCCGGATTCCGCATCCTTCAGGGTGATCAAGCCGACGTTGGGCAACACCTCTTCGCGTTCGTCGTGGATGATCACGGCGATGACATCATGCTTGCGATTGGCCGCGGCCACAGCCCGTTCAAAATGATCGTCCAGGAAATCGCTGACCAGAAAACAGACATGGCGCCGCTTGCCCACGGTCATCATGAAATCCATCGCCCGGGCGATATCAGTTAACCGTTGTGGCGGTAGGGACTTAGGCAACGTTTTCCCGGTCACCTTGGCGCGTATACGGGACAACCAGCGTGTCCAACCCCGGGTTGCATCCGCTGGTTGCGTCCCCTTGTCGTCCCGTCCATGCGCCAAGACCTCACGAATCACGCGCAACGCATGTGTCTGCCCTTTGCGTGGTGGGATATACTGTTCAATCCCGCCGTGGAACAGAATCAAACCCACCTTGTCATCGTTTTGAATCGCCGAGAAGGCCAGCAGGGCACACAATTCCGCCGTCACCTCGCGTTTGGACCGGGTCCCGGAACCAAAGTCTTGCGAAGCCGACACATCCGCCATCACCATCAGCGACAATTGCCGTTCCTCCTGAAAGCGTTTGACGAACGGTTGGCCACTGCGGGCGGTCACATTCCAATCGATGGTACGGACATCATCCCCGGGGACGTAGGGGCGCACCTCGTCAAACTCGACCCCCCCGCCTTTGAACACCGACATGTATTCCCCGGCCAGGACATCGGCCACCTGACGACCGGTGCGTATCTGGATTTCTTTCACCCGGCGAATGATTTCACTGGTCAACATGGGGATGCTCCCATCTAGGGCACCAGGACGCTATCCAATATTTTTTGGATCAGATGATCGCTCTCCTTGCCCTGGGCTTCCGCCTCGTAGCTGGGATGGATGCGATGACGCAACACGTCGGGGACGAGGCTTTTGACATCGTGCGGCGTGGCATAGGAGCGTCCCTGGAGAAACGCCTGCGCCTTGGCCGCCCGCATGAGGGCGATGCCGGCCCTGGGGCTGGCGCCATATTCGATCATGCCATCCAATCCGCTGACACCCGCCCCTTTGGGATCGCGGGTGGCGCGGACGACATCGACGATGTAATCACGCACCTTTTCATCGACGAACACATCGCCGACACGTTGCCGTGCTTCGACGATATCCTCGGGTCGCGCCACGGCCCGCACCTCCGGCAACGGTTGGTTGCCCGCCATGCGTTCCAACACTTTGCGCTCCTCGTCACGGCTGGGATAGCCCACCCTGACCTTCATCATGAAGCGATCCAGTTGCGCTTCGGGCAATGGGTAGGTTCCCTCCTGATCGATGGGATTTTGCGTTGCCAATACCAAAAATGGTTCGTCGAGGGGATAGGTTTTGCCACCCAGGGTCACCTGCCGCTCCTGCATCACCTCCAGGAGCGCCGATTGCACTTTGGCGGGGGCGCGGTTGATTTCATCGGCCAAAATCAAATTGGAAAACACCGGCCCTTTTTTTACACTGTAGCTGACCTCCCGGGGGTTGAACACCTCTGTTCCCACCACATCGGCGGGTAGCATGTCGGGGGTGAATTGAATGCGGGAAAAGCCGGTGTCAATCGCCTGGGCCAGGCAGCGTACCGTCAAGGTCTTGGCTAGGCCCGGCATCCCTTCCAACAACACATGCCCTCCCGTCAACAGACCGATCACGAGTCGCGTCACCAGGGCTTCCTGTCCCACCAACACTTTACCGATCTCGGTCAGCAGATCGGCTCCCAGATGGTTGTGCCGATCCTTCCTGTTCTCCTGGTTGCCATCCATCGTTCTGTCCTTAATCTCCTGGTTAAAACAACGACCCCGGTCGATCTTAAAGATCCTGCCGCACGCTCAAAGTCTGTTTGCAACGTCAGACCTGTTTCGGTAGCATGTAGTCATTTCGGAATTATTTTCAAGGGGACACATGAGAGGAATACCGATTCGGGTGTGTTGACATTCACACCCTCCGGGGAGGTACTACGCGAAGAATCATGATGCCCCATAACCTTGAGTGCCAATGCGCTGGCCATGCGTTTGCGGGTTCCAACGACACGTATCGGGGTCATTATTCATGGACAGCGTGGAATCGGTTCCTGCAATCCTCGAAATCGTTTCCCGCCACACTTGGATGCGTCCCCTTGCCCCCAACTGACCGACTGCCGCAAGTCGGAAATCCACACGACTTGGAAGGTTATCGCAGCCTAGACCGGCATCAATGCTCCCAACATGTGATCAATACCCATCCCATCTTTCACAAACTGACTGACCCTCAACAGCAAAGAGCGAAAAGCTTCCCTGGCAATCGTGCGCCACTTTTGTCCGATGGTAATTTTGCCATTTGCGAACTCAAATCTTTCAGATGTCGAGGCGAAAGCAGGAACTCTTGTGCTGGTTCAGCGAAAATCGGACAAACCGCCTTTTTTTGATAAGCTACTTCTTGCTCTTCCCTGGAACCTCCCAGGTACATCGGGCT
>JADGCN010000199.1 GCA_015228975.1 Magnetococcales bacterium | reverse complement strand
ATGAATGGATTTCGTTTCCATCTCGACCGGCTAGGTTAATGTAAGGCACCACCCAATATTTGGATTTATGGAATAATTTGGCGACGAACGCTGACTCATTCCGTAACACGCCAACACTGACCACCGAAGTTATCCCACCAACCTTGTACTCAATAAAGTGATCAGCCATGATACCCTATCCCGGTAACTCTGATAACAATTGAAAAATAATAAATGAAATTAATCTCATGGATTGTTATTGTATTGTTTCTACCCATATTTTTATGCCAAGCAGAAACCTGGCAGGATCCGGGATTGACAACCATCTTGCAAAATACCGGATTGGAAGGTTGCATTGTCCTGAAAGAGGTCCACAAAGACCGGATTCGAGTCTCTGACTCGTCCCGTTGCGAACAACGTTATTTGCCCGCATCCACCTTCAAAATAGCGAACGCCCTCATCGCCCTTGAAACCGGTGTTGTGAAAGACAACGAAATTTTTCCCTGGGATGGAACTTCCTTGCCAATTAAATCCTGGGAAAAAGACATGGATCTCCAGGAAGCCATGGCCGTATCTTCCGTACCGGTTTTCCAGACGATTGCAAGACGCATCGGCCATCACCGCATGGCCGAATGGGTTCAAAAAATCGGCTATGGAAATTTGGAGATCGGAACCACTGTTGACCGTTTCTGGCTGGATGGACCCCTGGCCATCTCCCCATGTGAACAAGTTCACTTCATGGCACGTTTGGCGCAGGATCAACTTCCTTTCGCAAAACGGACTCTGGCGGGTTTGCGGAGGCTCCTACCACACGAAGATATTGGGGAGGCTCATCTCTTTGGGAAAACGGGTTGGGCTTCGGTCGCCAAGCCAAAAATTGGCTGGTATGTCGGATGGGTGGAAAACCATGAGAATATCGTAACCTTTTCCGTGAACATTCCTATGGAATCCTTGGTGGATGCCCCCCTACGTAAATCTTTGGCCCTAGCCGCATTGCGCTATGCTGGAGCAATCGATACCCAGTAACTTGTCATGGATAACGCATCCATTACCCAGTGTTGATCCCTGCTTGTAGAATCGGGAAAGAAACCGCTCTGCCCGGTGATTGGTTTTGACTTTGATTTTCCAGCCCGAAACGCATATTGTGCGCCTGCAATTGCGCTGTCCCACTCATTGCCGCATCGTTATATGGCCAGCCAGCTTCAGTACAAATTACCGTAATAGTACGTATTGGCATGACTTGATACATCATCCCGTTGGGTCAACTATGGAAACGCTATTTAAATTTCTTCAGCAAATGCGCGTTAATACGCGAATCTGGATCATGTTGATCGTGATCTTTACCGGCATTGTCAGTGGCGGAATGATTCAAATCCTCATTGAGCGGAGCGAGCTGCTGGAACATAAGAAAATGCTGGCCAATGTGCTGGTGGAAAGCGCATACAGCGTGTTAAGCCACTATCACGAATTGGAAACCAAAGGCGAACTGAATCGGGATCAGGCGCAGCAACAAGCCCAAAAGGTGGTGCGCTCTCTGCGTTACCGGGATACAGAGTACTTCTGGATCAACGACATGCATCCCAACATGGTGATGCACCCTTACAAGCCAAAGTTGGACGGCACGGACCTGTCCAATTTCAAGGATCCCACCGGCAAGGCACTCTTCGTCGAGTTCGTTAAAGTTGTAAAACAATCCGGTGCGGGCTTTGTTGAATATCAATGGCCCAAACCCAATTCAGACACCCCCTTGCCCAAAATTTCGTTCGTCAAAGGGTTCGCGCCTTGGCAATGGGTCATCGGGACCGGACTTTATATTGATGATGTGGATCAGGAATTCCAAAGAAGGGCCATCCGCTTGATGACAACGCTCTTTGGCTTTCTGCTGGTTATGTTTCTCATGTCCTATACCATTTCACGCAGCATCACCACACCCATCGGGGCGATTTTGCAACTGGTTGAGGAAATGGCACGTGGCAATCTGACCAAACGAATTACCATCCCTGCCAAACATGATGAAATTTTCGCCATTGCCGCACGCATCAATCAAATGGCCGATGGCTTGACTCATACCGTGCGTATGATCCGTTTGCAGTCGGAAACCATCATGGCGGTGGTGGATGAGCAGTTGTTGTTGAAAGATACCCTGTCCGATGATTCCCATGCGACCTCCGAGCTGGCGCGACAGGTGGTCAAAGAAAACGACCTTCTGGACAATGAGAGCCAAAAGCTAAAACAGCAGATCGATCTGACCAAGGAACATGTTTCCAACGTATCCCAGGCGGCTACGGAGCTTTCCGGGGATGTCAGCTCGATTGCCGCCGCCTCGGAGCAGGCCAGCGTCAATGTGCAGACCATGGCCGCTGCTGCCGAAGAGATGAGTGCCAATCTTGCGCATGTAAACACCAACCTGGGCGAGGTGGGACTGTCGGTTCAGGCGGTTTCCGCATCGCTCGTCAGTGTCAAAGGCGAACAGGATAATATTCGCGATCAATGCCGCAAGGCCGATGAACAATCCCGAAATGCCAACAGTCAGGCGCAGGAAATGGTGCAGGCCATTCAGTCCCTGACCGGTGCCACGGAAGAGATCCGCAATGTGGTCAGTGGAATCAATGCGATTGCCGAACAAACCAACATGCTGGCCTTGAACGCATCCATCGAGGCGGCCAGCGCAGGTGATGCCGGTAAAGGATTTGCGGTGGTGGCCAACGAGGTCAAAGCTCTCGCCAGACAAACCGCCGATGCCACCATCACCATTGGGGATCGAATCGACGATATGCTGATGCGCTCCCGTTCCGTGGAAGATGCCTCGGATCGGATCGTGCGTGTGCTGCAAAACATTTCCGAGATGAATCTGGCCATTACCCGTTCGGTTGACCATCAAACACAGTCCGTGCAAAAAATCACCACATCCATGGATCAAGTCAACCAGTCAGCCAATGTGGTAACCCGCAATGCCGAGGAGTTGTTGCATGCAGCCAACGAAGTCGCTCGTGCCGCCGTGGAAGCCGCCCTGGGTACCACGGAAATCGCCCGCTCTTCCGGCAATGTGGCCGCGGTGGCCGAACGGGTGGCCCAATATGGGGCCAGCGCTCAGGAGTGTTCCAACAACATGCAAATGTCTGCGGGAGAAATCTTCGCCGCCTCTGTCGAAGTGCAGAAAATGATGCTGAATGCCATGCAACTCATTGATTTTTTGGATGGTTCCATTCGACACTCCGGTAAATTGACCGTGGTCACCCAGGAAAGCAGCGTTGCGTTGCGTGCGGCAATGGAGGGCAAAGAGGTCGGCGATGCCCCGTTTGATGTACGGACAATCAAACAGGCGCATTTGAAATGGCTCGGTCGTTTGGAACATGTCGTGCGCGGTCGGACACGGTTGCGACCGGAAGAAGTGGCCAGTGGTCACGAATGTGCTTTTGGCAAATGGTATGATCACGAAGGAACCGCTGCGTTTGGCAACCTCGCCTCGTTCCAGGAGTTGGGCGAGGTCCACATGTCGGTACATGAGATGGCGCGTAAGGTAGTGGGATTGGTTGCTGAACTAAAAAATGATCAAGTGGTGCCAGCCATGGAACACTTTGATACACTGCGACGGGATTTGTTCGTCCACCTGGATCAGCTCTATATTTCGGCGGATAAACCGGAGGGATGAATCCTGCCACCAAGCGAAAGAATAAGGGCTATCCAAGCGCAATAGGCGATGCCAACCGATGGAGCATCCACACCCGATCCATTCCTCTTGCCAAACAAGTGAGAAAACGGTGATACCCATGATTCATGCCTGGAAAAAATATGCGGGAGCGTGTCTGTTTGGCATGGTGCTGGTTTGGTTGTCGAACTCTTGGGCGTGGGCAGGTCAAACACCCCAGGTTTTGGTTTCCATCAAACCCATCCATGCTTTGGTAGCCGGGGTCATGAAAGGTGCCGGAAACCCCAAAGTGATGCTGCAAGGTTCCGCATCGCCACATACCTATGCCTTGCGCCCTTCGGAAGCCAGTATGTTGCGTCATGCCGATGTGGTTTTCTGGGTCGGCGAAGATTTGGAGACTTTTCTGGTCAAGCCGATGTTGCAATTGGCGGGTAAAGCCCGGTTGATCGCATTGTCACAGGCTCCGGGGGTGCAATTGTTGCCCAATCGACAACTGGGATCGGCGAAGGAAACATCCGAACATCACGAAGATGCGGGTACCGATGCCCACCACCATGGCACTCAGGACATGCATGTTTGGTTGAGTCCGGCCAACGCCGTGGCCATGGTGGAGGAAATACGCCGGGTGTTGAGTGAGATTGATGCCAAACATAAGGATAAATACCTGGAAAACGCCCAAAGAATGACGAAGAAGATTCAATCCTTCGATGAATCCGCCCAAAAACGTCTGGCCCCCATCGGCAATCGTCCATTCGTTGTGTTTCACGACGCCTACCACTATTTCGAGAAACATTTTTCATTAAAAAACGCTGGATCCATCAGCTTCTCACCCGAACGTCCCGTTTCCGCCAAACGCTTACATGCGATTCAAGAAGCGATTAAAACAACCAATGCGGTATGCCTTTTTGCCGAGCCCCAGTTTCCATCGGCACTCGTCGAAACCATCGTTCGTGATACAAACATCAAAAAGGGTGTGCTGGATCCCTTGGGCATGGATACCCCAAAAGGTGAAGAGGGATGGTTTGTGTTGATGAATCGGTTGGTGGATGCGCTGGTTGGGTGTTTGGAGTAAATATCCCCCGGCAAAGCCGGGGGCTTTATTTTGTGAGCCGCTCAAAGCGG
>JADGCN010000198.1 GCA_015228975.1 Magnetococcales bacterium | reverse complement strand
AAAAGATGAAAAAGAAGGGTGGGGGGAATTGGGGGGCGGTTCACCGCCCCCCAAGATCTTGGTCTTTTCTTCCGAAACATTGAAGCAATCAGACGGACTCGGTATCAGCCTGCAAAATCACGCAGGAACCAATACCGCGCGCGGTCATAAGGGAGTACAGTGCGGAACCTATCAGAAATGGCTTGGTCCGTTAACAACCGGCTCAACTCCTGAGCCGATTCTTTGCGGATCTTTCTGACATCAGAGGTCCAGCAGCGTGAGGCAAGCAAAATTGCCTGTATCAGAAAAGTGACCCTGACAGAGACATCACCATTATTGCCTTTGTCGATATTTTCTCCCAGGCGTTGAACCCACACCCGGTAATCGGAAGAAGTTATTGATGACTGAGGCTCTTTTCCACGCAACAAGGCCACCATTAAAAGATTTGCCAACAGGTTGCGTTCTACATGAAGTAATACCCAGGGATCTTCCGTAGCAAATTTATCCAGACTGTCAACCATCTGTGCCAAGCGGTTTTCCGTCTCCTCCATGGAAGGAACATCCAACTCCGGGGGAATTTCAACCCGTAAAAAGATGCGAAACAAGTGGGCGGTTACGTCCACAGCCAAATCTTCGGCATCAAAACGCAGCCGGGTGGTTTTGGTCGGATTCTCCTCTCGACGCAGATCTTGCTCCAGTCGCTGCCTGGCGGTCGCCAAGTGTTGCCGAACTCGTATGAGATCCTTCACCCCTTTGGCACAATGACGCCTAGCCACTGCGCGCATATAAACCGCCTCTCGACCCGATATGAGATCGTTGCTGCAACGCTCAGCACAGTCGAACGCACGCTTGGCCTGGATGTTCGCCACCGCCCAGGCTCCTTCCATGGCAAAAAGTTGGGCAAACCCAAGGAAATATGTGTAGTTGGAAGGATCTTCCCGACGCAGGACATCCAGGTCTTTCTGAAAATCATCAGGTTGCAACTTTCCACCACTTTCTCTGGCTTGGAGAAAACGGTTAAAAAAAGGAAATTGTACAATAAATCGCCTGGCAACATGCAAACTTGTGAAGTAGAGAGGCGGCGGGTTGCGGGTGGGTATCTCGGTTCCCTTTACACGCTGGAAAAGGAGGCTGTAGCCAGCCAGAGTGGCCATGCTAAAACAGGAGAGCCAACTCTCCTCAATCCGTTCGTCCACCAGTTCCTGGATGCCCTGGCGCAAAAGATCCAAATTGTGTGCGGTTTGAAACAGCTTTTGCAGATTCAGGGAGTCCTTGCTACGATTGATTTGTGCCAGGTCATTGAAGGGATGCGCTGTCATTACGGAACGCCGATATTCGTCCCAACGTCTCTGAAAATCATGCAACAAACGGTCATTAGCCTCCAATGCTTCCCGGGCTGCATCCTCCAGCATGCTCCGGTTATTTTCTGGATCATGCCCCTTGGAATGGGAGAGAAAAGTATCCAGCCACTCAAGAAATCGTTTCTTTTTCTGGTTATGTTGAACAATATCCACCTCCCCGGCGTGGGCAGAGGGGAACAGAACCTGCGGTTCCGCCAGATAGGCCCTGGGATGGCGCAGATAAGCATCTGCAAAAGTTTTACCCTCTTCCGGTGCGATCCAGTCCGGCGCATCCCTGGCAACATAAAAAAGGTTGGTCGCCCCGGTTAGCAAGACCAAACGATCCTTTGAGCCGGCCAGACGTTTGTTGACCCACTGGACCCAGGCCAGCAATTCAGCGTCGCTATCCAGCTTATTCAAAATTTTTTGGAAAAGATCCGACTCTTTCACGCCTACCCTCAGGCAATATTCCTTTTTTAAACGCATAAACCACTGTTCTTTTATTTCATTAAACCGGAACTGTTCAAAAAGGTCGCTCGGCACTGAGAATGCCTCGACAGGGAAACCCAACGCAGTCGCTTCCGAGTGATTCGCCAGTTCCTTGATTCCTGCCAAACGAAGCCTGGCAATCAAATCAGAAAACCGCAACAGCTCTCCGGTTGCTCCCAGTCCAAAGAGAATGGCACTGACGGCAGGCACTGCCCGTTCCAACTCCTCCTGAAGCTGCTGGCTGCCGGTTATCTCCGCCAGATGCGCATGAATTTGCTGGAGGCGGTCCAATTCCTGTTCGACCTGTCCTTGTTCCTCTGCGGCTTTGCTGATTATTTTCAGGTAGATTCGACGCAGTTCTCCGCGAGTAGGGGAAAATACTGCCAAGGGAACGTTGCCGGTATTGTGGAAAAAGATGAAGTTGGCCAAGGCTCGGCCCAACGCAATGGTGGCGGACTTCCCATCCCGATTGGCATCTCCTGGAAAAATTTCGGCATACCCCGCCCTTGGCCCTTGGTGATCCTCGCCCCCATCTTTCCGTGCAACGGACATCTCTCCTGGATTAATATACAAAAATACGACATCCGTATCTGTGGCATACCAAATGCGCCCTCCCCCAGAGACAAACTCGTAGTCATTCAGCCAGGAATCCATTAAGTGGCGTTGCCGGGCTGCGGATTGGAACAGGTCGGCAAGTCTCCGGTGTTCCTCGTTAGGACTGGTCATGATTCACTTCCGCTTTTATGCGGCCTTTTTAGAAAAGAGACAGACCACTGCATCATCCTCTTCAGGCAACTCAGGCTGAGACACCCAGTCATTATCGTACAACAGTTTTTTCAACCGGGACCATCCAAGGCTATCCATTATCCTGGGGTAAACGGTGGACTCAGACCTTCCAGACAAACAGAAAACCAGATCCTCTGCCTGACGGTCCATTACCTCCCGACACTCCAGAAGAGGAGGGTGTCCATCCAGTTCCGAGAAGATGGCACGTACCAGCCAGTCATCCCGTCCATGGGACTCCCGTTGGTTTCCTTGCCCTTTCAAAACGATCAACCCTTCCAGAAACTGTTGTGGCCCTACCGATGCAAGCAAGGATGCCGCCAACTGTCGTTGTGAACCCCGCTTTACGTGATAATGTTCAAATTGGTGCACCAGTTTGGGCCGCAATCGGGTCACATGGGACACCATTTCATTCGGCTGTATTTGGCACAGCACAAGCAATGCGGTAGCCGTATGTGTGTATGGAGGTTGATTGAAGGACAATGAATCCATCAGGCTGTTGAGACATTCCAGGGCATCGGAACGAGGGGTAGCGAGTTGGCTGACCGCCAGCATGGCTTCAGTGAAAAGGGTCTCCCCGTCCTCGGTCGTCCACCGTTCCCAAAAACCCCTGCGGATGCGGAAGGTCAAAACCGGCAACACCTCAGGGGCTGGCAGGCGCACTGCCAATTGCAGCAGTTTTTGAAAAATGGATATATTTGCAGGACGTTCCTCCAGGGAAGGAGAGCCCAACAGATTGGACACCGCCAGACGAAAGTCGGATTGACGCTGAGGATCCTGACGGTCATAGAGCTCTTTCAGACCGGCGATAAGAGATCCCCTGCGTTCCAGAATCGCTTCAATTTCAGGAAATGCCTTCACCCCCCACCCTTCCAGGAGATACCCCTTCAAACCGACGTGTAGCCAGTTTTCAAACTCTGGGCGATTGGGAACGGGAGGTTCGGCGGGTGGAATGTCGGTCTCAGCCACATCCCAAAGTTCCTCCTGTTCCTCCCAAGGATCTTTCGCGTTGCCCAATTCGCTGTTCATGCCAACACTTCCTGAATACGCACCATCATTTCCGACACTCCTCCATGTTTGCCACACAGCATCCGAGCAAATTTTTCGTCATCATCCACCCCTGCAGATAGTCCCCTTTCAGGACCACATGATCCCAGAGCCTGGACATCCACTGCTGGCAGGTTGACAACGGGCACAGGTTTGGCAACCCTTTCAGGTAAACCATCAATATGCGATGCCCCGTTGGCAAACTTGTCCAGATTCGCTGTCCAGCCCCACGGCATCACCTTTCCATCAGCACGACAACTGGAGTGGGCCATATGCCGCCTGTGACTGCCAGCGTCAGCCACCGTAGGTCTGCCATGCTCTTGTCCCTCTACCGTCACCTTGGGCAGCGTTATTGCCAATAATTGGTGATTGTAAAAGTGCAGCAAACCAAGAGCATCCCGCAACCCATCCGCTGGCAATGCGCGTCCAATAAACTCCCGGACTTCCTCCTCAGGAGTTATCCAAAGTACCTTTGCTGGATTGCCGATGGTGGCCGCATCCCCACTTGGTCCAAGAGGATTGAGCCGGACGGCGGTTTTGTCCACAGGTCGCCAGGAATCCCAGGCCATGTAGGTTGTGCCCAACACACCATTGAACCATAGTTCACCGGACAGCTTGGTCTTTTCTTCAGAATGCATTCTTTCATCTACAAAGTCCCTGGCATCGGTAATATTGATATAATTTTCCAACGGTGGTTGGTTGTGTAACGCCCGCTGACAATGGACCCGAAACCCGTTTTTCGGGCATTCCGGCCAAGAGACACCATTCATTGGGGCACCACACACAGTATCAAAGCTGTCCCGCAGAATCTCCTCTTTGGAACGATGTCTGAAAAGTGATTGGCCAGCCCGCAATTTCCTGTTGTCCTGTTCCCTTTGTCGTGCATACTCCCGCATCCAACCAAGAAGCAACCCAGCAGCAAATTCTTTTCCGAACAGGTTCTGGTCCAACCCATCCAGAAGGTTACACAGAACGATCCACCCAAACGGGTTGTCGGCAACCCTCTTTAAGTAGAGCCATTTTTTTTTCGGAGTCATGACGTTCATTGATTGCACAACCCTGCAAAAATAAATCTAAAAAGGATGGGAAATCCAAATCGCACATCGGTAACGGGCTCTCAATTTCCCCCACCCACTTGCACCACAACCGTGCATCCAACCAGTAGTCTATGGGCAAGCAACAGACAGGCGACGACCGGGCACAGAAGCGGCGCGGCTACCGG
>JADGCN010000197.1 GCA_015228975.1 Magnetococcales bacterium | reverse complement strand
CAAGAAGTAGCTTATCAAAAAAGGCGGTTTGTCCGATTTTCGCTGAACCAGCACAGTGAAATGGTTTAAACCCGTGCGTGGTCAGTTTCAGATATATTATAAATGGGGCGTGGATCACCATGAGTACCTGCCGGATTTTGTCGCCGAAACAGAAGATTTCATCGCCATGTTGGAGCCCAAAGCCGCCAATCAGATGGAAAATAGTGAAGTAAGGGAAAAGGCCAAGGTGGCTGTGATGTAGTGTCAACGGGCGACGGAATATGCGACTGGGATTGGCGGCAAGCCATGGCGCTATTTGCTGATCCCCCATGATGTTATCGCGGAAAACATGACTCTGGAGGGGCTGTCTCGCCGATATATGCGGACTCTTGATGACAGTGGTTACTCATGAAGTGGCACGACATTGAAGACCCGGACATGGAAAAAAGGATTCAAGCCAAATTGGCGGAGATCGAGCATCGTAACGGGGTGCGAATCGTTTTTGCCTGCGAATCGGGTAGCCGTGCTTGGGGATTTGCATCACGTAACAGTGATTGGGACGTTCGATTTATCTATGTGCATCCCACGGAATGGTATCTGTCCGTGGACTTTAGGAACAAGAGGGACGTGATCGAACTTCCATTGGAAGATGATCTGGATATCGTTGGTTGGGAACTGCGCAAGGCGCTCGGCCTTTTCTGGAAATCCAATCCTCCCCTGTTGGAGTGGCTGGATTCACCCATGATCTACTTGGAACGTGGCGAGGTTTCCGACCGCCTGCGGGCGTTACGTAAAAGTTATTATTCACCGCAATCATCCTGGCATCACTACCTGCATATGGCGAAGGGAAACTATCGCGAATATTTGCGTGGAGATGTGGTTTGGCTTAAAAAATATCTTTACGTACTCCGTCCCCTGCTGGCAGTGCGCTGGCTGGAGAGGGAGCTTGGTCCTGTCCCAATCCGGTTTCAGGTCTTGGTGGAAACCGTGGTTGAGCAACGCGAGATCCAGGAAGCTATTGCAGCACTGTTGGCAGCAAAAATGGCGGGGGATGAGTTGTCCATGGGAGCCAGGATTCCAATTCTCAGCAACTTTTTTGAGACTGAGTTTGCTAGGCATGAAACAACTCAAGCACTTTTGCCATCTGGAAGAAAGCCGGTAGAACCTTTGAATGTCTTGTTTTTGGATGCTTTGCAGGAGGTTTGCCTCAATGGACAATACCCCCCATGACATCCTGGATGGCATGCTTGCCGTATCCGGTTCCATGCCGAATTGACCGAAAACGAACCCAGATCATCATCATGAAATGGAGCGTTTCCAGTCAATCCGGGGCATCACACTGGGGCAATACGCTATTTTGTCGAACTCATTGATTCCAGCGCGCTGCCGTGGAACCGGTTGGCGATGTCCTGGAGTGCCGTCAGGCGTTCATAGATTGTCAGGGCATTTTTGTAACTGCTGATTCCGGTGACGAGGGTTTGTTCCTCATCATGATCGTAAATTTTGTATCCCTGTTGGCTGGCAACGATGCTTAATGTACCCATGGTAGCGGTCCCTCCTGGCGATGCTATGGTTGACGGGAGGGAAGGATGCAGCCGACATGCCATTCCATAAAGATATCTAAAGGTCAGACACTTGGACCGGGATGAACGAAAATCTGGATGCCAGAACGTCAAGAAAGTGATGGAAATCCGCCAATTCGCCGACCATCCCGTGGCGATTGAATGATCGCCACCCCTCAAGACATTCCCAACGCCTGCTTGTAGAGATGCAAGATGGCTTCTTCTTCTTCGATCTCATTGGGGTCGCGTTTACGCAATCGCACGATCTGGCGCATGATTTTTGGATCAAATCCCTGGGACTTGGCCTCGGCATAAACTTCGCGCACCTGTGTTGCCACTTCAGCCTTTTCCTCTTCGAGGCGCTCAATGCGGTCGATGAAACGTAACAATTGTTCCCCGGCAATTTCCCCGGAATCCAAAATTTGTGTTTCCTGGTTGGGATCTTGACCCTGGCCGTCGATGATTGTCAAACCCATGTTTACATCCCTCGGAGAAGTGGTGGTTACCGCACGCCGTGACCATACCGCAGCTTAGAATAATTTACCAGTCTTTACCTGGACCTCATGACAGGGTAGGATGGGCCGGCAGCGAGATGAATGCATGGCGAATGGCGTATTGTTTCCAGACTAAAGGATCGGAGAATCTGATGCCCCCCTCTCAAGCCATTGAAGAATCCCTGGCGCAATTGCAACAACATATTCGCGTTTTGGAGGATGTACCCAACATCACCAAGGCGGGTTTCATGAACATCGCCGATCATATGGGTGATTTTTCCGCCAGTTTCGCCTCCGGGGCCAGTCGTGCGATCACCATTCGTGAACGAATCGGCGCCAAAGAGAGCGAGTTGGGGATCAATGATTTGCGCCAAAGCCTCAAGCAGATACATCGCGAAATCGCCGCCGTGTTCAGTTCCATCGAAGCCCTCCTCAGCGACAAGGAGGAGTTCACCAAAAACATGGAGGTTATTACGGACTGGGGGTTGCGCCTGGAACAGGATGCCCATCTCCCCCTCATGGTGGACCAGGTTCGGGGTCAGGGGCGGGAAGAGTTGGAACGTCAAACCCTCGGAGCCATCATCGACAGCCTGATGCGACAAATTCGCCCGTTGATCGGTGAGGTCGCCTCCTCAGCTCAAGAGGCCGGTGACATCATGAGTCACCTGACCAGACGCATCTCTGCCGACCTGGCCACATCCACCCACGGCCTGGACGTGCTGAAAAACAATACCACAGCTACCCTGAAACGCATGGCTGCCGCCATCCAAAAACTTGACGGCGATTGTTCCAAGGTGGACAGCCAGTCGGATGGTGTTAATGAGATTATCTTCGAGATGGTTCAGGCCATGCAGTACGACGATATTTCCTCGCAACGCATTTCCCACGTTGTGGCTGCCCTGAAGCGGGCCGAGGAAAAACTGATTGCCCTGGAAAACGATTCCGACCCCCTGACCACCCAACGCTGGTTTGTCCTGGTCACTAAAATATGCACCGAACAATTGCGATCCATCAATGCCGATTTGAACAATGCCGTCGCCTCCATGCATAACCAACTGACGCGTATATCGGATATTGCCGAATCGCAAAAACATACGGTCACCTCAGCCCAAAGCCTCAGCATGGAATTGCGCAAGGATTGCGCGGAAATCGGCTACGATCTGCACATGTTGTTACGCCTGGGGGTCTTTGACGAAAATTTGTCCACGGACGTTCTCAAGACGTTGTCCCGGGCGGAAAACGCCATCTTCATGGCCAAACGATCCCTGGATATGCTGACCATGACCAGCGAACGTCTGGAGCATCTGGTTACCGGGTTGGATACCAGCCGCAATGGCCGGCTGGAAAATTTGGCCAGGTCGGTTTCCGACATCGCCAAGATGGTCAAGGGTGAGGGCAAGGAGCGGACAGCCGAACTGCTGAGATCCCTGGATAAACTCCAGGAAATCTCCATGTTCTTTTCCGAAAAGACCACGCCGAAAATCATGCGGACCAACAGTTTGCTCAGACGCCTTCCCCTGCTGTTGCAGCAGATTGAATCCAGCAATAACGATATCCGGTCGATGATGACGGAAAATTTGGCGGGCTCTCGGACCATCGTTATCCAGATCATGTTGTTGTCGGCGGAGATGAATTTTCACAACACCATTGATCGTAAGTTTGGCAAAATCATCGACCAATTGGCGGTCATCGATGCCAAAGTTGCCGGGGAGAAGGTGTTGGCGGGACTGGAGGGCAATCTTCTGGAATTGGCCGCCGAATTTCAAGATTTGGCTGCCATGTACACCATGGACAGCGAGCGGCGTATCCACGGTGAAGTTTTGGGTGAAGATGTCGACATGTTTGGAGAGCCTGTCTCAAGTGGTGATGACATTGAGTTGTTCTAATGGCTATTTTGAGGACTTGAGTACAGGAATAATTTGTAAAAACATCTTTCTTCTGAAATAGATCATAATCTTGTTGGTCTATTTGATTGCTTTTCGGCGGATTAACCGGTTCCGCCCCTGCATCACGAATGATGGCTATAAAACGATCCGCATCGTAGGCTTTATCGGCGATCACCATACCAGGGCAGAACCCATCAAGCAGTTCTTCTGCCTGTGTACTATCATGAGCTTGGCTTCCAGTCAGGAATATTCGCAATAGATTTCCATGCGCATCAACCCCTGCATGAATCTTTGTTGTCCAACCTCCTCTTGACTTTCCGATGGCCTGCTTGCTTTCTTTTTTTTGGGGCTCCCACCGCATGTTGGGGGACTCTGATGATGGAACTGTCAATGAATATTTCCTCAAGGTCTGGGTCATCAGAAATAAATTCTTTCAAACGGTTCCAGACTCCTTCTTTGGATCACCGATTGAATTTTTGGTACACGTTATTCCAATTTCCAGAAACAGGTGCCGGGATGCATACCCGTTTTCGAGAAGATTTGTTAAAATGAGACTAATTTGATACTGAAAATAGAATTATCGCATACAACGTGAAAAATTATTGGAACCAAAAGTGACAGTCGATGTCTGGTACCCATGTGATGAATCGGGGGATAAACGTTGCAACCCTTTATCGCATTGCCATCCAGGGTCAAGAATTGCATTTGCCAAGCTGGCGGATCGGGTTGAAGAGTGCGATCAAGGAAGTAGCACGGGAGAGATTTCCTGGATCTGGAGTTTGTAACATGTCACGAGCAGATTTGTTGCTGGAATTGGTACGATCTGGTGCCCGCGGTGACCACGCATTGTTTCGCAAAGCGTTGGAGGCGATTGTCAGTGAGGAGCGCGCCAAACAACACCATGTCCTGGCGGATCGTCTTCCCCCTCTGTGCCAATGAAAAGTGAGACACTGACCCCCTGATAAATTAGAGTAGG
>JADGCN010000196.1 GCA_015228975.1 Magnetococcales bacterium | reverse complement strand
ACATCATCGTCTGGCTGGATGCGGACAATTCCATGCAGCCGGCGGTCATTCCACAATTGGTGAGTAAGGTGCGGGAAGGAGCGGACATGGCCTTTGGTTCCCGCTATGCCAAAGGTGGCCGCGGCAAGGGAGGCCAAAAAAACCACTGGAACTTTGTAGAACTGTTCAGGGCAATCCGCAAATCGCAGGACTCCTTCTGGGCAGTCCTGGTTTCCGTACTCGGCAACTTTACCGTCCGCCATTTCCTGGACAGGCGTTTTCATGATTATACCAGTGGGTTTTACGCCATTCGCAAACCAGTATTCCAGACCATCGAACCGGAGGGTTTCTATCTGGACTACTGCATCCGTCTGCTCTACAAGGCCTGCGTCCACGATTTCAAGGTGGTCGAAGTGCCTATGACCGTACTCGCCCGACGGTATGGGGAATCGAAAACTTCCACCGGCATCAGGGATCTGATACCCATCATCCTGCACTGTTTCCACGCAGTCGTCGAATTGAGAAACTATGCACGCCAGCATGGAAAGAAGTCCGTGACACGGAAATGACCGAATTTTTCAGACGCTCCTCCCCGTGCGGAAGGGGTTGCCTCTCCTGTCTTAGGTGATCTCCATGAAAGGTCATACCAAAACAGACTTCCGTAGTGAACCAGGCCATGATGCTCTATGGAAAACGAAAACAGCTTCCCTTCCACCCTTTCAGAGACGATGCCTCCGTATCGCTTGGGGGGGGTGATCTTTCCAGGAAATCACCTAGGGCTCCGGAACCCATATAGAGCCTTTATATTTTATCAACGGGTTGATAGAACAGGTTCAGCTAAAATTGTATACAAGTCGCTCGATTTAAAGCAAGCAGCAAGCATCTCAAACGGAACTCCCAAGCCAATAACAACAGAGTTAATAAACCTGGTGTTAAACCCTTTCTCCCATAAATATCCTTCTAAACTTCCCATTACTCCTGCAGTAATCGGTACTTGACGCACTTTAACCACCCTGAAACCCTCCCGCTCAAGACATGCTCCCAAAACCTTCGGAGAAAAGTGGACGCAATGCTGGGGTAACAGAAGGTGATGCCAGTATCGACCCCACAAACTGGCGATAAAAGATTCGGGATTACACGTAGATATAGCCAATAGTCCGTTTGGTTTAATAATTCTGCGTACTTCCCGTAACTCCGTTATGGGATCCAGATAGTGTTCTATGATCCACCACATTGTAACAACATCGAAATGAGCGTCAGGAAAATGAGCATCTATTAATTCGTGTTTTACGATAGATGGATGGATTGGGATCTTGCTTTTAAAGTTACCGGCAAAGGCATCAACCCCCGTAACACTCCAACCCCTAGCCTCCATTTCTCGGAGGTAGGCACCAGTTCCGGAACCAATATCAAGCAAACGGCCAGGAGCTTTTCTCGGAATACGTTTGGCAACAAGGTACTCAATATATTGCTTAAGAGATCGCGCGTCACCCCAATTATCTTCGTAATCATCTCTGTAAAATCCACTCAAATTATCACGGGTCGGCATGGGGTTTAGGTAAATCACAGAACATACGTTGCATTTCACAAGCTCATACTCAGTCCTATTCTTTGACCGAGGGCATGCAGATTTTAGGTGAAATGAATGCTCATGACTGTTGCAAATTGGACATTTTTGGCGATTTTTATTGTTGTTATTTACTAAGTTATTGTTCATGTAGATTCCTTATTTTAGATGGTATTGCTAAGAAGTCTGACTACCGGATAAATTCCGCTCATGTTGCAAATTGAGTGAACCGTTGATTATTGAAACTCAAAAGCATATTCTTGCGGGAACGTAAGATTGTCCAAGGAAGACATGCGAGAATACGTATCGCCATGCTGAAATTAACCCTTGCAAAGTGCATATAAACTTTTTCCAGACATCTTTTGAGTGATTGTTAAGGCATCTGAAAACCAGATCCACAAGTATAAGCCTGCGTATCCATAGTCTGGAACATTCGCGCATACCATACTGATGTTAAAGTTGGAAGACAATATTAACGATAGTATGAAAATCCGTATCTTTCAACGTTTCTATCAGGAATATTTGAACATTCCGGGATCTTGACAAAAAAAGGCGGTCACCTAGCTTTCAATAATACTTTTTGCAGTGGACTCAACTGATTGGATGAGAAAAAAATGGGTAGTGTCACTTCCTGGTTAATTATGATCACACAGCCACACCAAACTCGAATCGGTTGATAAAAAGGCCAATCACGGTGTCATGCATGTGAATTGACTTGGAGAAGCAGATTGCGTCAAAGCGCGATTATTCACCCTTTCCAGAAGCCGGTTTTTTTTTCAAAGAACATTTTACACGGTGGTCTTGCCAATGCCCAACACATATGGCTGTGTTACGAATTCCGTTCCCATTCATGGCCATATCAACCACATGATCCTGAACCTCCGGTAAACGGCCCTTGTCTCTGTAATTTCAGAATTCCTGATCCCGTAACATTCAGTAATGGCACTTCTTGACTGGTATGATTATTGATTTTATTGATAAAATTTTCAATTTCAGTGCCATCATCAATTCCGGTTTAATAGGTAAAAAAGTTAATGTTATCAGTAAGGGATCAGGAAGTCTGAATTTAAAAAGAAAATATTTCTCACGCAGGAACCGTTCCGAACATAAATATCTCCGTTCCCTATTGGGCCGCTTTCCAATATCGCACAACCTCCAAACTCTCGCATTTGGGACACCGAACGTCCACGGCAGCCATATGACCCTCCTTAAGTAACATGAAAATCCTGCGTGGACTTTACCAGATAAACCAATCTGGGACACCACCCCTTGTGCCATGATGGATTCACCTCGTTGGTGATAGGGTTTGGAGCGCAAACCAATTCTATCTTCCTGATCGCTCAGGCCAACGAGGTTTTTTCATTTTTTTGATGGCGGACCACGGCCATCCCTACCTGTGAGGCACTACGTAAGGTTTTAGGTCAGCCGTAGACACCACCGGATTTTGGACTGAAAGTCCAGAATCGGCCCAAGTCGGTCTGCCTTGCCGATTCATGGTTCTGTCTTGTTTTTTGTTTTGACTTTTTTTGCCCGAAGGGCATAGTATTAAGTCTTCATTGAACCAGTGTAGGGAGACTCCATTGATCGCCCACATAGAACACGAAGGCACCTTGTACGCCCTCATTGTCAGGAATGGTTTCAAGGCCACCGGTGTTCGTTTTTTTACGCCCAACGAGGCACCGCAACAGCTTGCCTACATTTCTCATGGGAAAGGGAAGTTGATTCCTCCCCATACGCACAATCTTGTCCACCGAGAAATTGAGCAAACTCAAGAGATTTTGATCGTCAAATCGGGTCGCATGCGCGTCGATTTCTATACCGAAGAGGCGGTCTATTTCGAGAGTAGAGTCATTGAACCCTGGGATATTCTATTTCTGGCCCGTGGAGGACACGGCTTTGAAATTCTGGAACCCATTGAAATGATAGAGATCAAACAGGGTCCCTATGCCGGCACCGAAGATAAAACCATCTTCGGGCAAGGTGCGCCAGAAACCATCGTTCTGAAGCCAGAAACCATCGTTCTGAAGTAAGTCATGAGCGATCTTCGTACGATTCCGGTCAACACACCCAGCCTGGATGGCCGCGAGGGGGAACTTCTTGCCCAATGCATTCAGACAGGATGGATCTCCTCGGAAGGGCCTTTTATCCGCGAGTTTGAGGAAGCCTTTGCAAAGAGATGCGGTCGACGCCACGGAATCGCCGTATCCAACGGCACCGCCGCCCTGGAAGTTGGCATTCAAGCGTTGAAATTGCAACCAGGCGATGAGGTCATACTCCCCTCCTTCACCATAATCTCCTGTGCTGGAGCGATAGTCAGAGCCGGGGGCATCCCGGTTGTGGTCGATAGTGAGCCAGTCACATGGAACATGGACGTAAACCAGATTGAGACCCGCATTACGGAAAAAACCCGAGCAATCATGCCGGTACACATCTATGGACTTCCCGTGGACATGGATCCCCTCATGGATCTGGCGCGAAAACACCACTTGGCGGTGATCGAAGACGCCGCCCAGGCCCACGGATTGACCTACAAAGGAAGACCCTGCGGCAGTTTTGGCGAACTCTCCACTTTCAGCTTTTACCCAAACAAGCTGATCACCACTGGTGAAGGGGGAATGGTCGTTACCGATGACGACGAGTTGGCCGAGCGCTGCCGATCTATTCGTAACCTTTGCTTTCAGCCAGAAGCTCGCTTCGTTCATGAAGAGCTGGGTTTTAACTACCGCATCACCAACCTTCAAGCCGCGCTTGGTCTGGCCCAGATGGAACGGATGGATGCTTTCATCACAAAAAAGCGGGCGATGGGTACCGCCTACCAGCATTGGCTTGCAGGGCTGACCGCCTTTGAGATACCCCCTGCAAAAACTCCTTATGCCGACAATATCTATTGGGTCTTTGGTCTGGTTCTCAGTGATCAGGTCCGTACCACATCGGCCAAAGAAGCTGCCGATCTTTTAAAAAAACGTGGCGTTGGCACCCGACCTTTCTTTTGGCCCATGCATGAGCAACCAATCTTGAAGCGCATGGGGTTTTTCAAAGAGGAAAGCCTTCCCATCTCGGAACGGCTGGCTCGGCGGGGTTTTTACGTCCCCATGGGACTCGGTATGCAACTGGACGATGTCCGTTATTGTTGCCGTGTCCTTTGGGAGATTTTTGGCAATGGTGACATCCCGAAAGATCTTTTGACTTCATGACCCCAATGACAATGTCTTTGATTTAAGGTCAAAGTCCTGGGGGAGAGTTCCCTGGAACATTTCTATTGATCCGGAAACAACTTTTAACTCTGCGAAGGATAGATCGGTATGTCGGCAGAAGACAAGACTTATGTGAGGCACCAGGAATCTGCCCAGACCCTGGATCGAATTCCGCTTCCTGGTTTTGTTTCTGCCATTGCTCACGACAGGGTTTTTCTGGCGGCTGTGGCAATCGGTGGAATCGTGTTGTTTTTAATCGCTGAATTGGCATGGCCTCTGGGAGGAGGCAGGGCTTGGT
>JADGCN010000195.1 GCA_015228975.1 Magnetococcales bacterium | reverse complement strand
GTCGATACCGTCGATCAGGGACAAGATGCCATCCTCCTGGTGCAAAAGTCGATCATGGAAAACCAACCCTATGCCATCGCCTTTGTCGATATGCGTATGCCTCCCGGCATTGATGGCCTGGAGACGGCACGACGCATCCGCGCCGTGGATGACCGTATCACCATCGTCATCGTCACCGCATTTTCCGACCGTTCCCTGGACGAGATTCATAACATGCTCCAGCACGATATTTTGTTTATCCGCAAGCCGGTCACCCACGATGAAATTTTACAACATGCCCGCAACGCTTGCATCGCCTGGGATGAAAAAAACCAGGAGCGGGTAGAACAACAAACCCTGCGTAGACGGATCGATTCCCTGGATCTGAACAGCACCTACCTGCTAGATATCATCAGCAGCCTCAGCGAAGGGGTCATCCTGTGCCGCCCGAACCGGGAGATTCTATTTTTAAACCATGCGGCGGTCCGCATGGCGGGGGGACATGTAGAGCCATGGCTCAACCGCCCGGTGGATCCATTATTCCCCAAGGCGGATGTCCGCGCGTTTTTTGAAGCGATCATCGAATACAATGAAAAACCCGATCATCTACACTGGGTCATGGCAAACACCGCCTCCGAACCCGAACGCACAGTCCTGGTATCGGGATCGGTTTTAACCACATCCTACGGAAACGTCCATTCGGTATTGATGGTGATCAACGATATGGATCTCCTGCGCAAACATATACCGTCCATCGGTGGATGATGAAGATCATCCCGGATCGTCAAGGGCTATCGTCATGATACGTCACCCATCCCATCCGACACGGACGAAGTTAACGCACTGGCTGTTCGCATCCAAACTCCAACATATCGTTATCCCTTTGGTCGTCATCGTCGGTTCATGGTTAAGTATTTTTTATTTTTTCTACCTGGATCAGGAACGTCAAAAGGATGCGGATCACTTATATCTCCATATCATGCGCGAGATGGACGACTTGCTTCACAACCAAGTTGACCAATTCAACTCCTTGCTTCAAAGCGTCAGCGGCCTCTATGACGCCTCGGAACATGTTACTCTTCAGGAATTTCATCAATTTGTCACCCCCTTATTGATCCATCATGGTGCCCCCCTTACATTTATTACTTGGGTTCCCAGCTATCATCCCCCCATACCCAATGCCCATGGCACTCATTTTTTTCCCGCCTACGTCCAACCCGAAGGTGGCCTTGGCACGTTGAAGGAAAAAGATTGGAATAGGGATCCCGTGTTGCGTCGATCCATGACGCAAGCAGCCCGGGAACACCGCATGGCTGTGACTCAATGCCTTTCCGGCCTGGATGTTGTGGGCACCGATGAGGGGTGCCATGCCGTATTCCTATTTCCGGTTTACGACCATCCGGCAGTCGGTAACGATTCCGCCCCCCCTCCCCTGTCGGGATTTATCGCGCTGGGCTTGAAGCTGGAACACTGGTTTTCCCGTCTTGTCCCCCGCGACCATGCCCAGCAAATGAGTTGGCTGCTCACCGACATCACCGATCCAGCCACGATCCACCCCCTCCTGAGTCATGATGCCGACGCCGATAAAAAAACGATCATGGCCCAATCCGTTCGGAAGAATACCCCCCCCCTTTCGCAATATATCCACCAAACCGATATCCCCATTGGCGGCAATCTTTGGCGGCTAACCAGTCTGCCCAAACCGGGATTTTTTACAAGACCGCCATTATTGCACTGGTTTTTTCTGGTTTCGGGCATCTTGATAACCGCCATAATTTCCATGTATCTCCATGGGATTAAAGAATTTATCAAACAAATAACCCGTGAAAAAGCCTTTTCTGACATTCTGTTCGCCACAGAGTTGCACGGAAAACTGACCTTCAACCATGATCTGCGCGTTACCAGCATCAATCAGCAGTTGATCCCATTTGTGGCAAACCAGGGACGCGAACTCATCGGTAGTCGTCTGGATGAGGTGGAAGAATTTTACCACATCAAAGGCTTTATAACCTCATGTCAGGAGGCGATGCGCCACGGCCTGAAAGGTTTTCTCAGCCAGATCAACTGGGGAATGGTTACGGGAAAAAATACTTTATATTTTGACATCGCCATCAGCCCCATTGACGATGGGATGGGTCGCAGAGTCGGCGGTCTGGTGACACTGCACAATGTCAGCGAACATGTCATTCTCAATCGACAACTTCGATTGGAAAGAGACATGACACGCCGCTATCTGGACATGGCCGATGCCATCATCATTGTCTTGGATCTACGGGGGCATATCCATTTTATCAATCAAAAGGGGTTAAGAATTTTAGGTTATACCAACCAAGAGTTGATGGGAAAGAATCTGGCCCAGCATCTCATCCCCGAACACTGGCGTCCAGAGATGGTCAAAACCCAAGAGCGTGTTTTGAATGGGAATGCCAAGAAGAACCTCCCGGTTCACACCCAGATTTCCACCTTGACAGGTCTCATGCGGACCATCGCTTGGCGCGTTGGTCCGATGACAGACGAACAGGGGGAAGTGAATGGTATGTTGTGCGTAGGTGAAGATGTGACCTTTCAAGTACGGACAGAACAACGACTTCGGCGCAGTGAAGCGCGTTTTCGGATGATGGCCAGCACCGCCCAGGATGCCATCATTGAGGTCAACAAGGAAAATATCGTCCTGTTTTGGAATAATGCTGCGGAACAGATGTTTCAGTATTCCGCCAAGGAGGCCATCGGAAAAAGTCTGCATCAACGGGTCGTCCCTGGACCCATGTTAGCGCAGGCGAATCGTTCCTTTGCCTATTTTTTTGAATTCAACAGGAAAATTGAACCGGGCAAGGTCTACACACTCAATGCCAAACGCAAGGATGGCCAGGAATTTCCGGTAGAACTTTCGTTAAGTCTCATGGATCATGGGGAGGATGATCAACGGGTTGTCGGCATTGTCCGTAACGTTACCGAGCGCAAGCGATTGGAGGAGCAGGAGCGGTTTGCCTCTTTTCAGGCGGGTGTCGCTGAAATGAGTGTTTCGGTCATCCACAATATTGGCAATGCGATCATGAGTCTTTTGGGCCGGGTGGAGGATATAAGCCAGATCAGTGGGGAATTGGAACGTTTGGCGACGCTGTTTACCCAAGTCAAACCCATGGCGCAGAAACAGGCAGATCGCGGGATCGACCCACGCATGGTGTTGGATCAGGTGATGATGGTCATCGATGAGGTGAGCGATGAATTAAAAAACTTGGCCTCTGGGAGGTTGGTCATCCATGTCACCTATTTGCGTGAGGCGGCCCAACATGTCCGCGACATCATCCGCATTCAACAGGAGTCCAGTCATTATACTCTGAAAGAAAGATTTATTTTCGAGGATTTGATCGACGATTGCCGGGTGATGCTTTTGGACCCGTTAACCCAGAGCGACATTCAATTTTCCATCAACCAGGGGCCGACGGTACGTGAAGTGACATTACCCCGAGGACAGACGTTGCAAATGATGATCAACCTGGTCAAAAACGGTTGCGAGGCGATCAATGATCCCAACCATATACGCCGGGAGCCTGGACGCATCGAGGTTTCGTGGCACCAGGATGGAGAAAAATGGCTGGAAATCAGCGTCACGGACAACGGAATTGGACTCAACGAAGAACAAAGATCAACCCTTTTTTCCTATGGTGTCAGCAGCAAATCGCGGGGTTCGGGATTTGGCTTACACTCGTGCGCCAATTTTGTGCAGCACCTTGGGGGAACGATCACCTGCCACAGCGATGGTCCGGGTCAAGGTGCCCGTTTTGTCGTCCGACTTCCCCTTGCCAAGGAACTGCCCGGGGAATCCAACGGATAATCGTTGTACCTACCCAAAGGCTTTGTCAAGTTGGCCAACCCAAGGCCAAAAGAGGCCGTCCAAACCGCGACGAGTGAATCCTCCCCTACTGGCAATTTCCAAACGCAATTCCAGCGACCATTTTCCACTCGGAAAAACCTTTTTTCCGTAACTCACGATAACCCATATTTAGTCAGGTCGGCGTGCAACTATATGCAGCGAGCCAGAAAACTGTTTGAGACCCGGCAGGGACTCCAACATCCGTCCCAGGACGCTGACGATCCCGATCATGGGTTCAGGCACCGCCGGATGGAGCCAGTCGAAGGGGGTGATTTCTACCGAATCGAAGCCATGGCGTTCCAGTTGTGCCTGAAGCCGTCTACGCACGAATGCGGTCTCGTCGGGAGAGACCTGGGGAAACAAAAACCGCAGGTTGCGTTCCAGGAAGACTTGCGGATTGAGCAGATTGGGTTCTGCGAAGCTCATCCAACCGCCGGGCTTGAGCAGCCGGAAGATGTTATCGAGGGCCGGATCCAGATCCAAGTGATGAAGGATGGAGGAGCCGATCACCGCATCGAACGGTCCTTCCAGGCCGCACGCCTCGAATGGCTTGGCCATAAACCGAACCTGCTCCGGGGGCAGTTCCCGTTCGTTGGCCCGCTTGAGCAGATCGGCGGAGATGTCCACGGCCAGGATTTCCGCACCGCTCTTGGCGAACATGGCGGTGAACAGGCCGGTGCCGCAGCCGATCTCCAACGCCTTGATCCCCGCCTGGAGATGTCCGCCCTGGGCGATAAGCGTACTGCGACGCAAAGCCCGCACCTGACCGGCGGGGGAACCCCAGCCCCAGATCCATTCCGGATCCCGTTCCGACAACCACACCCCATGGGCAATCTCTCGTTGGGCCCGGCTCAAGTCCGTTTCTTCCATGGCGACGCTCCCTGTTCCCCAACCGCCGTCGAAGGATCGCGCCTCCAGTCCCGATGACCCGCGCCCACCTCCAGTTCTACCCCCTAGCCTCTCCCGGTTCAAAGCCTGTCAGCCCGGGGTACCGTCAAATTGCCACCCCAATCGATCCCATGATAGATTTCTCGCATGAAAACTACGCCACCACTGTACTTTGATTCCGTTTTCTCTGCAAGATCATCAGCCATTCCGTTCAGGGCAATTGCATTTGGGATTCCTTTGACATTAGGGCGTATTGATATCCGATAGCTTGAGATACATCCTAGAAAATTATTAAAAGAAAAAAGGGGTCTGGGGGATTGCCCCCA
>JADGCN010000194.1 GCA_015228975.1 Magnetococcales bacterium | reverse complement strand
TTCAAAAGACGGCAGAAATGATCCTGGAGATCAACTCCTCCAGCCAGGAACAAAATCAAGGTGCAACACAGATCAATCAGGCAATTCAGCAACTAGATCAGGTAATTCAGCAAAACGCTGGGGCTTCCGAGGAAATGGCCGCGACTGCAGAGGAGTTGAGTGCTCTGGCCGAAACGATGGCTCAATCCATCTCATTCTTCAATCTCGGCCAACAGGGAAATACATCCAGGAGTACACCTGCCAAACATCCAAAAGGAAAACAGCAGGTTGCTCATGTTAAGAAGCGTACTGCCAAGGCACTACCCGCCCCAGTTCGTAGATCAGGTGGGGTAGATATGAAGGTGGCTCACTCAGATTCAGATTTTGAGAACTTTTAACCCATGGAGAGAAGAATGATGCCAACGATGCAGAAGGAGTCTGTGAGGCGGTTTCCCGCCCGCACATGCGGTTTGTTCCCGTCAAATCCTTTGAGCAACAGGACATGCAAGGCCTTCATCGCATCCGTGAACAGTTGATCAAGCAGCGCACCGCACTGGCAAACCAAATTCGCGGCTCTTCCGACAATTGCGTACCTGGGGGGGTGACAGGACACTGAAACGGGTCTTCAATGGGGTGATCAATCCCACAGCCAGGAGGAGACCTGACCATGTCCACGAGCTTTCTACACCATGCATTTGGGATTCGCGGGTACGAGTACGCGCACACCCGGTACAAGCACGGACAAACGATTTTCAGGGTTGAGGCCGGGAAATTTCGATTGCGGTGTCCTCAGTGTCAGTCCTGCCAAGTAACCAAGAAAGGACATGTTTTAAGGTTGTTTCGGATGGAACCGATCGGGATGAGGCCGAGTTTTTTGGAAGTGCCAATCCAACGGGTGGCTTGCGTCAAATGCGGAATCATTCGCCAGGTAAAACTGCCATTTGCCGATGCCATGGCACGCCATACCAGACGGTTTGAACGCTATGCTCTGGGCCTGTCACGGTTGATGACCATCGGGGATGCAGCCAATCACTTGGGTGTCTGCTGGGACACAATCAAGGAGATCCAGGAAAAGTACCTGAAAAAACGATTTGATAAACCAAAACTTGGCAAATTGAAGTGGCTGGAAATCGACGAGATTTACGTTGGGGAGAAGCGGTTTCTCACCGTCGTTATGGACCTCAAGAGTGGGGCGGTGGTATTTGTTGGAGATGGCAAAGGCAGCGACGCTCTAGACCCGTTCTGGAAGGATCTTAGACAGACCAAGGCCAAGATCCAGGCTGTAGCAATACATGGGGCGTGCATATATCCATGCCGTTCGGTTGAATCTTCCCGAAGCTACCATTGTGTTTGATCATTTTCACGTGATCAAGCTGTTCAACGAAAAGCTGGCCCAACTGAGGCGGGATGAGCAAAAGAAGGCAAAGGCCCAAGACAAAGATGTACTCAAGGGCACGCGCTGGTTGCTGCTGAAGAAAACTCGCAACCTGGACGACGAGCGCAATGAGGTAGAGCGACTACGTGAAGCATTGAACCTCAATCAGTCGCTGGCCACCGCCTACTACATGAAGGAAGACCTGGGGCGGATCTGGCGGCAGATGGACAAGGAGTCAGCAGAGTTCTTGCTGGATGACTGGATCAAACAGGCGGCTGCATCGGGTGTCGGGATGCTGATGCGATTTGCCAAGACCCTGACCACTCATCGGGATGGCATCTTGGCATTTTATGATTTTGGCCGGATCTCGACTGGCCCCCTGGAGGGTATGAACAACAAGATTGGCCTGATGCAACGAGAGGCCTACGGTTTCTCCGACATGAAGTTCTTCAAACTGAAGATCAAGTCCCTGCATGAGACCAAGCGGGCGGTGATTGGGTGACCCGTTTCAGTGCCCTGTCACCCCCCCAGGTACGCAATTGTCGGAAGAGCCCCAAAACGCGAACACGGTGCCACTGGACGCGAACACCGCGCAACCACAGAAGACGCATCCTATCAAACGCAACCACCGACTATAAAATGAAAAAAACTCTCCCTGCCTCACAGCCTCGGACTCAAGTTGAACTCTCGCCAGTCAACCATCCAAAAGAGAAGGGTGGGCCAAAATTGGGGCGGAAATAGCCAAACGTCGGGGTGACGGGGACGGCGTGGTGGATAGGTGTGTCGGAAAGTGTGAGGAGTAACCGTTGAAAACGGAAAAAATAGGGCACCGTCCTTCCAACGGCTTGCCACTTGTTTAGCTTGTGGTCAGCTACGGCACCAAGCAAATTGGTGATGGCTATTTGCCGGGTTTGCCAGCCTTGGCAGCATCAGCACATTGTTTGACAAAATCATCGGCGGCGGTACCGGACAATTTCATCTCAGCAGCTGTCTTTTTACAAGCTTCAGCAGGATTGACGCACATCTTCACAAAATCATCTGCGGCTGCGCCGGACAACTTCATCTCGGTAGCGGTTTTTTTGCAGGCTTCCGTAGCAGCCTTGTCACCGCCTCCTCCACCACAACCGCCGAGGGCAATACCGGCTAACAGGGTAACAGCAACGGGGGAAAACATTCTCATTGTGGAATTCCTTCTGTCAAGTGGTTAACTGTGGAAACCTATCACAAACAGCATACAAAGGGACTGACCATCGCCCTGTCCGCCAAGAGAGCAATCCCGTCCGTCTGGATACACATAAAAGGCTTGCACCATCCAGACGATTGGCCTGACTGAAACAAACGACGATCATGGGCTGTATGAATTATGCCGAAACCAGCATCGCCGCTATTTTCCCATTATTTTTCGCAAACAAGTTACCGGCGTTTCCATGTCTCTTTGCTGATGAAGTTTTCGCCTCGCTCTATGTACTGTGCTTTCCAACCGGTTGTTCCATCCGGCTCCATCACGCTGACTGTTGGTTTGTTTTCAGTAGAATAGGCAACAGCAAGCAAATTACCCATCGGAATACCAATACCAACAAGTTTGGTATCGGAATCCTCGTAAGCAACCTGATAGGCTTCACCTTTCTTGGAAACAATGGCAACACCCTCATAACTTTTTTTATCCACCGCATTAACGCCAGAGATATCGTAACTTCCAACAATGGTTGCAGCGGCAGCAGGAGCAGCAGCAGGAGCAGCAGCAGGAGCAGCAGCAGGAGCAGCAGCAGGGGCAGCAGCAGGTACAGCAGCGGCAGGGGCAGCAGCGGCAGGCGCGGCAGGAGCAGCATCAGGAGCGGCACTGAGCGTGGTCGGTGACACCGCCGCATACAGACCCAGCGACAACATGACTGCCAGACAACCAAGGCGACGTTTTTGAAGATGAACCATAAAGCTCTCCCAAATTAATGTAGTGTGAATAGGGGTACTGCAATTCCAAAAAATCAGCCCAGTCGTACTTTGCCGTTCTCTGTCCCGATCTTTGGCTCCAGAAGACGAAAATTTTCAAACCCGAGCAAAGGTCGAGGTCATGCCATACTGCGGACGAATTATCCACTTCGCAGACTACCTTCAAATCCCATACGCGGGTCGATATACCACGAGAGAAATGGATAGGAACCGCTTCGCCGTCGGGCATGGCACCCCGCCCCAGCACGCCGTTCTCCCAGTCTTCGGAGTGGGCGGAGGACAAATACAACGGGTCGGAGAATCCTACCAGACAATGCCACTGGCTGTAAAAGGGGAAACAATGGCTCTGCCAACAATCCCGACAATCTGAGAAAAATTTGAAGAGCCCGACAAAACCATTCCGAACCTCCGTCCATATTGGCAAGACCGACGCAGAGTCGGTCGAAACCAAACAGTCAAGTCGCATGGCGACATTCAAAATATCACTCAAAGGGAAAAACGATGAACAAGATTTCGATGGGCGTGGCGGTGTTGGTGGCTTCTTTGGGAATGTCAGGTGCGGCCTTCGCCGGCAGCGAAACCGCAACGACAGTCAACGGACGTCCGGTGGTAGCCCCGGTGGCCGATAGCCAGGTGCAAAAGGCCACTCCGGAAGTGGGTAAAAAAACGGTGGTAGCGGATGCGAAGAGCACAGTGGGACAAAAACCCACCCAGGAAGCCGGCAAGGGTGTCGTAGTGGCGGACACAAAGAGCACGGAGCACAAAGCCGAACACGATGCAAACAAGCAGAAACCCGAAGCCGCCGCCAAGGTTGATGCCAAGACTGCCGCTCCTGCACCAGCGGCAGTGCAGGACAACAACGCCAAGAAGTAGTCTGTCGGCCACCATGCAACATCATAGGCCGGGGAGGCTCTCAACCGCCCGGCCTATGTTTAGCTCTACACACACTCCGCAACCCTGCGCCTCCCCCTGTGCCACACCCCACCACAAACCGCAGCACAACTCCGTCGTCAGGCCAGGCGGCGCACACACCGCAACACGGCGCAAAGGTTGCCTGTCCCCTCCTCCCATTCTGTGTTCCATTTCGTGTCCAGAGCCAACCGCCGTTGAAACACAAAACTACTGTAGACACCAACCTGCCCCGGAAGCCTCAGACACAGTGTCTCGTCTGCCAATCTCCTGCAAAACATCCAATAATTCCTGTTTCCTGATTGGTTTAGTCAGATACAAATCACACCCTGCATCCGTGCTCCGTTCCCTCTCCCCTTCCATGGCATGGGCGGACAGAGCGATGATCGGTAGTGGAGTACGTACCATTTCTCGTTCCCATTGACGGATTTGACGGGTAGCGGTGTAACCGTCCATTTTAGGCATCTGGACGTCCATCACCACCACATCAAAGGTTTCCTGCTGCACCCGATCAACTGCATCCACCCCATTGTTTACCATAACTAGGTGGTGAGATGTCTCCATGAGATAAGCTTCAAACAATACCTGGTTTTCCTTGGCATCTTCCGCCAACAGAATGCGCAGGCTCCTGGTGTGTATTGCGACAGGTGCCTGGACGGAAAATTGCCTAAGAACATCCAGGAGCTCCTGTTTCTTTATCGGTTTGGAAAGATAGAGATCACATCCGGCTTCCCGACTCCGTTCTATTTCACCAGCCCTGCCATGGGCCGAAAGAGCTATGACTGGCACATGAACACGTGCTGTCTCCCGTTCCCATTGACGGATTTGACGGGTAGCGGTGTAACCATCCATTTTGGGCATCTGGATATCCATTAC
>JADGCN010000193.1 GCA_015228975.1 Magnetococcales bacterium | reverse complement strand
GAGGAGGCTCAGAAGATGGCAATCACTTTCAATGTCATGGAAAATGATGTCCTGCGGGATTTGTTCTTGAAAGCCCTGAAAGAGAGTGAAGAACATGGAAAATAAATTTGGCAAGCTGCCCAATGAGATCCAGAAAAAAATCCTCAGGTCAGGACGGACCAGGCTGGATAAGTGGCTTGTGCAGGTGCTGACGGCCAATACCCTGGATGAGGTTTTTCAGGATTCTGACAAATGATTTGTCGGCAACAAGTAAACAACACTGTAGAGACGGCTGAACTCCTGTTTATGTGAGCATATCCATGACTGACCAGGCACCATTATTGATTCTGCACCTGTCCGATTTGCATTTTGGGGATGGGGGACGTTTTGCGGGGGAGGATCCGGGGGAGTTTGGCCGCCGTTTTGCTGATCAGGTGCGGGCGGCACGGGGCGAGGCGCAAACAATCTGGAAAGTGCCATCGGTACCTGATACCGGTTTGGTGATTGTGACGGGGGATGTGGCCAACAGTGCGACGGAAGAAGAGTATGAACAGGCGCACAAATTTTTTTCTGCCTTGGCTGATGGTTTGAAGATACCACATATGCGGTTTGTCTTTGTTCCTGGCAATCACGATGTGAGTTGGCCAAATTGTGAGATAGCCATTTTGCAATTGAAAAAAAAGACGAAAAAGCCAGATGAAACGCTTTATCGACAGGAGATGGATGCGGTCAAATTTGAAATATTCAATGAGTTTATCAAAGGTTTTTTGGGACATACCCGCCAACAAGGTGCAAAGGATCTTGGCAACCATGGCCTGGTGCATGATTTTCCTGACTTGCGGCTGTCTATTGCGGCCATCAACAGTTGTGAAAGAGAGTCCCATCGTGACGAAGATCATTTGGGGCAGGTCAGCAGGGAGCAGGCCCAGAGTTTGCTGAACATATGGAAGGATCCCAAGTATAGCCATTGGTTGAAGATCATTACTTTTCATCATAATCCCGAGGGGACTGTGATTGAAAACGTGGATATATGGAAAAAAGAGGTCGAGGAGAAAGGCAGGCTTGAAAAGGACCAGGTATGGCGTCTTTTGGCGGATACGGCCAGGATTGACGGATTGGATGAACTCAAGCGTGTGGCACGTCAAGCCGAGGTGCAGGTGGTATTGCATGGCCATCAACACGCCAATGCCTTTTCGACCTGGAGTTGGAAAAAACCTGGGAATACCCAGGTCCTGTCCACGGGTAGTCTTTGGGCGGACGACAAACATTTACCCAGGGATCATCCGCATGCCTGCCAGTTGGTATTGCTCTCTCCATGTGCCAGGGAGGGTTCGTCCATTCATGTCCTGCCCTTGCGGTATCATCCCCAGGCCGACACGGATGGTCATGTTCAGGCTGGCAGTTTTGTTCCGGATTCTAACCTTGTTTATCATCAGACGATGGTTCTTCCGGAAGGATTTTGCTCGGGTGGTTCAGCAACGGACAAACCCCCGCCTGTCTCGGAGCCAGATGCACCAACGGATGACTGGATCGATGATTTTGTGACCGAATATCGGCAGCGGCTCAAGGCGCGGTTCGGGCGTTGGGAATTTTCCGGGGTGGTGGCCCCCGGCGGGGCGGTCAAGCCTTTGGATGTTGCCTTGGATGATATGTATCTTTCCTTGCGGTTTGGGGAAAATACCGATCCCGATGTATTGGATGATGGCCAGGTGATCGGACCGGACGCATTGTTGGCGCGTACCAAGCCCTTGGTGATTCGAGGTGGGGCAGGGACCGGTAAGACCACCTGGATGCGGTGGAGTTTTCGGCAATTGCTGGACCGGAAGGATACCCTGCCGGTATTTCTGGAGCTGCGGGCGCTCTCTGCCCTTTGGCAAGGCAAAAAGAGTGCCTTGAATCGGAACAATCTGGATGATGTGATTGTGCGATCCATCACTGCTGATGGGGTGGCGTCTGCCCAGGCCAGTCATATCCTGTCCTGTCTGGCTCGCCAGGATGGGCCTTTGCCGGTTTTGTTGGTGGATGGGTGGGATGAGTTGGGCGAGTTTGGCCGACGTTTTCGGGAGTTGTTGTTGGGATTCATGCAAACACATCCGCGTTTGCGGGTGGTGGTTTCCAGTCGACCCTATGGGGATGCCAAACCCGACCATGACGATGGCTTCGAGTTGTTAGATATTCAGCCCTTGGACGATGCTGAAATTGATCATATGACGTACAATTTTTTCACTCGTCGCTACCAGGAGGATGCGTTCGATGTTGAACAACACAAAAACTTGTTTTTGAAGGAATTGCATGCATCTCCTGAGGCGGAGTCTCTGGCTCGCACGGCTTTTCTCCTTACCATGTTGTTGATTGTCTGTCGTTTCGTTCCTCTGCCGGAGAATCGCCATGAACTGTATTATGAATGTGTAAAATATTTACTGATCACCCTGCCGGATAAGAGGGCACAAGAAGGGGTTTTATTGCCGTCGGAGTACTACTGGTGCCCACCAGACGGGAAGGAACGTCTACGAGTTGTGGCGGCCTTGGCATCTGATTTACAGAATGCGTCTGATTTTCAAAATCAAAATGATTTGTTAGACCAAAAAATTAGCATTTTCAGCCGAGTATCGATAATTTGTTCCTGGAAGAAGATGGCCGCTTCCTTGCCTGAGAGCTGGGAGATGGAGAAAAAAAACTGCTTTTTGGCGTGGCTGGTGGGGCCAGCAGGGTTGTTGACGGACCGCAGCGATGGAACACTTTCTTTTATTCATCTCAGTTTTCAGGAGTTTCTGACCGCTTGGCATCTGGATAAGACCACTAATGGTAAGTCAAATTGCATTGATTTGTGTAATAAATACATTGGAAAATCTTATTGGTGGAATACAATGCGATTGTGGGCAGCCCTTGTACAGATGCGCAATAATAATGAATTGTCTCATGTGCTGATTGATTTGTTGAATGATGCAGAGAACGGTGTTTGGTTCGTCGGTGCGGTGTTAGCGGATGGGCTGGGGTTGGAAGAGGTATTTCATTTGTGGCTAAAGCGTGCGTTAGACTTGCTGCAACATTTTTTATCCGATAATACTGGCGAGTGTTTTTCTGCCTGGAGAAACTGTCGGCATAAGGAGCGAAGCCAGAAATTGACGGAAGCTTTATACCTGGAAGCCGAGCAGAAAACTACCACATGGTGCTATTGGCAACGGTTGGCACAAGTTTGTTCTATTATCAGAATTGCCGAACCACCACGACCGGTTTCTGCGATCGTACTGTTTATGGACATGTTGGAAGTTGGTTCTGTGCCGAATCAGGCAGGGCATGTTGCCTTGGGACGCATTTTGAATGGTGGTATAGCTGATTGGCCTGGTTCAGAAGTTCCTGAGTTGGTTTGGCTTAACTTCTGGCCCGGGCATCGCCGTTTGGCCGGACTTCGGTATCAGTCTCTTGCCATAAATGCTCCACAAGTATCGCTTACTAAATTAATCAAGGACGATATGCGTTGTTGGAGTTCAGGTGCTAATTTATTTCTAGCGAATAATTTGGCGCTGAGTGAATTCATCAATACCGTTATTTTCGATATTGTTTATCACTTCGTTCTCGGCTCAGAATGCAAAATTTCCCCTGATGTCATCCACAATATCATCCGCACTGTCATTCCTGATGTTGCCCGTTATATTGATTGCTACTTAGTTCGTGATGCCAAAGATGTCGCCCACAAAGTTGCAAATTTCATCATTCGCCACGTCGATCATATTATTGCTCGTGACACCGCTCTCGACAACGCTCACGACTTCTTCTCTCCCGACTTCGCCCGCGACTTCGCCCGCAGCGTCGCTCGCGATTGGAATCTCGATGCTGATGAATCAGGAGTTATGGATTTTGTGACGGTGGAGTTGGTTTCTTTCGGGCGTATAGGACCTGGGTTTATACTTTGCCATGCCGAGGAGTTGCCAACCAACATGGCTGAAGGATGGAACATGTTCCAGGAAGCCTGTCGGGTTCATTATAGACATCACCGGGCATACAAGGAACAATTTTTGGCTTTGACCCGGGCATGGCAAGGAGATCTCTTGTGGTCCTCCCTGGCGCGACATGTGGCGCGGTGTTCAAGCAAAGAAGATCAGGCACTGTTGCTGGATCTGGCACAACACCCGGAAAAAAAACGCAAACCGCCCCTCTCCTGGGGCTTGCAGTTTATCGTGCGCGGGGATGTCATGTTGTTTGATGGCTCGGTGCGGACCCTGGATGAACTCTATGCCGAAGCCGGGGAAACGCCTCCCCCCTACCTTGAAGCACATCTTCCGCCTTTGGAAGTGGATTGGGGGAAAGAGGACAATTGAGGGTCGGCGTCAGATTTCATCCTTCTTGATACGGGGTTGGTGCGCATGACCCGCAAAGCAGAAATGGATGACCAGCACATGGATGGATCGGCCTGTATTTCTGCCTGGGGTGCGGCAGCACCCGCATCCTTGAGACGCTTTGTGTATTTCAGGGTATCAAAAGCAGGACCGGTCATGGTACGTGTCCTGGAAGGTAAGGAATCAAAATGGTATGCTCTGGGTACTTTATCCGATCATGGCGGGGGATGCCCAATGGATTCCCCCCTTGGCTCCCATGCCCGGAATCCCCAGTGGACACCCCATGGATGCCCCGATCCGGTTTGACGAGACAATACCATGTCAGAAAATCATGAAAAACCCCAAAAAGATTCCTTCGACATCCCCTGGAAAGAGATTTTGGAGACCTACTTCAAGGACTTTCTGGCCTTTTTCTTGCCGATTGCGCATGACAATATCGATTGGGAACGGGGCTACGAATTTCTGGATACCGAGTTGGCCAGCATCACTCGCGAGGCAGAAATTGGCGACCGGCGCATGGACAAACTGGTCAAGGTGTGGCAACGCTGGCCCACCTGCAAGCCAAAAAAACCAGGAATCAACCAGAGGAACGTTATCAGGTCAAATTGTCTCTGGTCCGAAGTTTGTACAAACGGGGTTTCAGTCGCCAACAAGTTATTGATATTTTTCGATTTATCGATTGGGTACTTCGTTTGCCGGAAGATATCGACAAGCGATTTCGGCATGAAATGCTCAACTTTGAGGAGAACCAGAAAATGCCTTACATTTCAAGCGTGGAACGAATTGGCATGGAAATAGGCCGTCAAGAAGGGGCGGCTGTCGTTTTCCTCCGTTTACTGCAACGGCGTTTTGGACCGCCATCTGCGGTTATTCATGACACCGTGAAAAGTGCAGATCTTGCATCCCTGGAGCTATGGAGTGACAAAATCTTTGATGCCGGGTCGATTGAGGA